>NZ_CP099838.1 GCF_024134545.1 Nocardiopsis exhalans | reverse complement strand
CGCGCGAACTCCGAGGGCTGCGTGTGATGCAATGTGCCGCGTGGGTGTGCTGCTCAGCGGGCACCTGGTGGACGTTTGGTCACTCGGAGCCGAGGATGTGGTTCGCCAACCGGTAGGTGGGGGACTGATCGAGGCGCCGGCCCCTTTTGATGTAGCCCTCCGTGGTGCGCGGGTCCTGGTGGTCCGCGCCTTGCTGGAGGTCGCGCAGCGAGATCCCGGCCTCCTCTCCCACGGTCAGGTACGTGGCCCGCAGCACGTGCGCGTGGACCCCGTCCGGATCGGCCAGGCCAGCGCGGCGCGCGCACCGCACCAGGAGTCTGTTCACCTGGTGGCGGTCGAGCCGCCCGCCGTCGGCCGCGAGGATGAGCGGTTCCCCGGGCAGGAACTCGCCCAGGGCCTGGCGCGCGTCCAGATGGGATTGCAGGTACACCAGGGTCACCGACGCGAGCGGCGCCGTTTTGCGGCGCCCGCCTTTGACCCGGTAGGCGATCGTGCGGTGCGCGCCCTGGACCCCCAGGTCGGACACGCACATCCCGGTCAGGGTCGAGACCCGGAAACCGCCCAGGCCGAGCACGGCCACCACCGCGGCGTCGCGCGAGCCCCATACCGGCGGTTCGTCCGCGGCCGCCGCCAGCAGGCGCGCATACTCCTGCGCAGTGAGCGCCCGCGTACTCGACCCGGCGTCGCGCCGGGGTCGGCGCACCAGGGCGACCGGGTTGGTCACGTCCACGCCCAGGGCGTGTTCGTCCACGTAGGCAGCCGCGTAGCTGTAGAACGCCGAGACGGCAGCCAGACGCCGGGCGAGCGTGGCCGGGGCGTCCCGGGATGCCTCCCGCACGCGCGCCCAGGCGTCCACGTGGGTGCGCCGGGCCGCCAGCACTTCCACACCCAGGCTGTCGAGGAACCCCCGCCACGTGTCGAAGTCCCGGGCGTACGCCTGCCGGGTGTGCTCGGAGGGCTGCGCGAGCAGCCACGCGGCGCGGACCTGGTCGACCAGGCCGGGGCCCTGTTCCGGCCTGGGGCCGGTGGTGATGTGCTCGGCGAGGGGCACCAGGGCGCCGGAAGTGTCGGACGAGGTCATGGGTCGAAGCCTACGCGGCCGCCGACCGGCCGGATCGGCACCGGTTGAAGATTTCCGACCGGAAATGAGGCGCGGTCAGGTCGAGCGGAGGCGCTCCAGGGTCTGGTGGTGGTCCTGTGCGATCTCCAGATCCGTACGCAGGTCGGCGGCCGACGAGGCGTCGTCCTCCGCGGCCAGGGCGCGGCCCAGGTCCGCCACCCGCCCGGCCCAGTACCGTCCGGCGGACTCCACCACCTCCCCCGGTACCCCCGCCGGGCCCACCGCGTCCAGCGTCGCCGCCGCGTCGTCCAGGAGCCGCCCGCGTTCGGCCGGGTCGGTCTCTCCCGCCGGGGCGAGCGCGGCCGCCAGTTCGGCCCCCTGTCGGGCGTGGTTGAGGTAGGAGTGCAGCGCGGCCGCCGCCTGGTCGTCCACCAGCGGCAGCACGGTGGTGCGAGGTTCAGTCATGGGGCCACGGTAGAGCGCCCACGCCCGCCGCGCAGCGGGTTCGCCTCAGCTGGCCAGGACCGGCCGGTGCAGGTCCCGATGGGCGACGTTGACCACCCACCCCGCTACCTGCGCGGCGACCGCCAGGTGTTCGGCCATGGCCACCGAACGATGCCGACCGCCCGTACACCCCCAGCCGATCACCGCCGGGCCGCCGCCGACCCGGCGCCGCAGCACGTTGAGGGCCGCCACCGTGGCCGCGGCCACCTCCAGCGCGCCGGGCGTGGTCACCACGTGCGCCGCGATCACCGGATCAAGGCCGGTTCGCTGGCGTTGGAGGTCATCGAGCGTGTGGGCCGGATCGACCAGGAGGGCGCGCAGGTCCCACACCAGCCACATCCCGGACGGGGGCGCACCGTGCGCGTAGCCGAAGGAGAGCATTCGGAGCCGAGGAAGAGGAGTTGAAGTCATGCCGCCAGCGTGGCGACCGGCGCCCCGGCCGGGCCAGGTGTTGCCCGTGCCCACCATGGCAGGCAACAGGCAACGCCCAGATTTCCGCCCGCAGGACCGGACCCGCTGCGATGATGGGCGGCGACCACGACCCCGACCCCGGGAGGAACCCCCCGTGTCCGGCCTCAGCAACGACCTGCGCAACCTCACCCCCGACCCCGACGACCAGCCGCTGAAAATCGAAGTGGACGAGGAGACCCGCACCGACAACCCCCAGGTCACGTTCCAGACGCTGGCCGAGGAGTTCGCCGAGCACTACCGCAAGATCCTCACCAAACTTCCTGCGGATCGCAGGGCCGTCCACGAGCAGGCGTGGGAGGAGATCCACCGCAGCACGCTGGTGTACTGGGAGCAGACCAAGCGCAACGGTCACGACCCCGCCACCTTGCACGGTTGGGAGACCGTGGCCGCCATGGTCGATGTCTCCCAGCACATGCTGAACATCGCCGAAGAGGCCGCCGAGCAGGACGAGTAGCGGAGACAACACCGCGGGCCGTCCTGGTGCACCAGGACGGCCCGCGGGTTCTGCTCACCTGGTTCCGGTGACCACCACTCCCCCGCCGCCGGGGCCCAGCGATCTCGGCGTTCGATGCCACCAGGAGCAGGGTCGAACCGAGCAGGGTCAGAGCCGCCGTCATCTATCGAGGATGGCGAACGACCCCTCTCACCCTGACCGGTGAGCGATGCCCATCACCGTACCCACGTGGTCGGCTTCGGGAGCTGGCTCTTCCCACACCTGTACCTGAGTGAACCCGTGCCTGGTCAAGATGTCCTCCCACACCCCGGTCTCATAGGCCCACCGGTACACCCACACCTGCCGTCCGGTGAACCCTGCCCCGTACATGCCCTGCACCCCGTAGGAGCCGGGGACCGCGGGCGCGCAGGAGAACACGAATCGGCCGCCGGGCTCCAAGCGCTCGTGTACCAGTGGGAACAGCACATCGGGGTCGGTGAACCAGGCCGCACCCCAGATCGAGTAGATCGCCTCCCAACGCTGGGCCGCGCCGGTCAAGAACTCCACCGCATCCGCGTGCACGAACTGGGCTCCCAGGGGCTCCCATCGCTGACGTGCCTGGTCGATCTGTACCGTCGACAGATCCACCCCGGTGGCCTTCGCTCCCTGGTGCGCCAGTGCCGCGACCGCGTTGCCCCGACCGCACCCCAACTCCAGTGCCGAGTCGGCCGCGTCCAGCAGTTCCACGCCGGGCCCGTGGTGGGGGTACTGCGTCCACCCGAAGGCGTCGGCGAGCGCCTCGGCGTCTTGTTGCGGGGCCACGCCTTGGGCGTACCGGTCCCAGTAGGTGGGGATGTCCGTGGCGGTGTTGACCATGATCGGGGCCCTTGTGATGTGGGAGACAGGACCCGTCTCACGGTAGCGATGCGCCTGCGCGCACGTCAGGCGAACACGCAACCGGGGCCGGTACCTTGCGGGTACCGGCCCCGTGGCCTGGGTCAGTGGCAGTTGCTGCCCGGAGCGCAGGGCGTGCACCGCAGTGCGTCGCGCTCCCACAGCGGCCGGTCGATGACGAACCCGTTGGCCTGGATGAGGTCGGCGGTGCGCGTCACCGATCCGTCGTACTTGAACTCGATCTCGGGCACGTGCTCGAGGAACTTGCCGTCGAAGTGGGTGGCGCAGAACTGCCGGTAGTGCACCGTGTCCAGGATGAAGGCGTGCACCGCCATGTCCACCAGGGGGCCGCACCCGATCTCCAGGCCCTGCCCCCACGTCTCCATCGCGGTGATCAGGTAGGCGATGGCCTGGCCGAAGCACCGCTCCGCCATGACGGTGTCCCAGGGGTGGTCTCGCACGAGGAGGGCGATCTGGCGGTCCCACACCTGGGGATCCACGAACTGTCGGGGGTCACGGGTGGTGGTGGGGGTCTCAAGAGTTGCCGTCATCAGCCTGGTCTCCTTCCCCCCTGCGGGCGGGGTCCCGCTGGGGTGTGCTTCCAGGAGACGCTGCCACGGGTGAGCGCTTCAATGCCGACCGGGGAAGGACACATTGACTCTTCAGGCAATGTTGCGCACCCGCCTGCCCGGGTACATTTCCAGGCCCGACCCCCTGGGAGTAGGGACGTGAAGGTTAGCCGAGTCAGTCGAGCCACCCGCGCCCAGTTCGCCCGCCAAGCCGCCCAGATCCGCGCCGACCACCAACGCCTCGGCGCCCCCGTCCCCGCTATCTACGACCAGATCACCCGCGACCTGCCCATCACCCCCCTGGAGGCCTGGCGGTTCGCCTACGGGTGGTCGCGCCGCCATGTGGTCGAGGCCGTGGTGCAGGTGTATCGATCCGACGGGCTGGCCGAGCCAGGGCTGAGCACAGCGATGCTGTGCCGGTGGGAACACGGCCAGACCCGTCCTGGCCTGGACTACCTCCACGCCCTGGCCCGGGTGTACGGCACCGACCCGACACGGCTGGGTGTTCCCCTGCCCAGAACCGGGCCCGGTTGGTACGGTCAGCGGATACCGCAGCCGCGACAGGAGCCCCCGATGCGCCCCGAGTACCCCGAGCTGACCGCCGTCGCCGACAGCATCAGCCTGCACGGCACGGACGCGGGGGCCGACCTCGCCGAGCAAGCGCTCGGATTCTACGAGACCCGCTACAGCGACTTCCCACCACGTGTGATGGCCGCGGAGGTGGCGCGCTGTCGCAGCCTGCTGATGTCTCAGCCCGGCACCGACCACCGCAGGGTCCTGGGCTGGTTCTCGGCCCTGCTGGGCAATCTGGCCCACCACACCGGCGACGGTGCGAGCGCGCTCATCCACCTGGGCACCGCCGCACGCCTCGCAGACCAGACCGGGGACACGCGTTTGTCCGGGTGGGCGCTGGGCGCTCAGTCCATGGTGACCCTGGCCCAAGGGCGCCCGGCCGAGGCCCTCGAACTCGCCGACCACGCAGCCCAGTACGCCACCACCCCCCTGCGCCGCGCCCAGATCACGGCCTGGTGCCGGCTGCGCCCCCTCGCCGTGCTCGCAGACACCCGCGCTCTGACCGAGAGTGTGCTCCGCGCGCGCCGGGACATGGACGCCTGCGACGACGAGCCGGGCCGGTTCGGGTTCGACCGGGCCGAGTTCGAGTTGCACGTGGCCGAGGCCCTACTCGAGCATGACCCTGGCGCAGCCATGGGACACGCCCACGCCTCGGCCGGGCACAAACGGGTGGGCTCACCCGGATGGGCGGCGGCCATGGCGGTGCACGCACGGGCCGAGGCCGCCCAGCACCGCGCCCAGGACGCGGTGGGACGAGCCGAGAGGCTGCTGGAGGCGGTCCCGGTCGAGGCGTTGCGTGCGAACACCGTGGTGCGCCTGCGATCCCTGGTGGAGGACCTCTCCGAGCAGTCGGTGGCGCGCAGTCTGCGCGAGCGCGTCCACGCACTCGGGTAGATCACAGCCGGACAGCTCAAGGCCCTTACAACTCACGTCGAGGACGGCCGCGAAGTGCGGGCGGGCCCCGAGAGGCCCACAGGTGGGCTTGAGCGCCAAAACGTCCTCCAGGAGAGTGCCGGGGTTGCCCGCCTGGCCGTGGAGTACGGCCAGGCGGAGGGCATCCAGCGCGCAGGGAGGTTCGCCCTCACCCAGGGCGCCGACGTGCAGCGGGTGGCCCACCGCGGCGGCCACAGCCCGGTCCGGGAAACGTCAGCGCCCCGCCCCGCCCGGCCCGGTTCCCATCAGCAGGACGAGCACACCCACCGTGGCGCCCGCCGCCGCGCCGGCGGTCAGCAGCCCCGAGGGCCAGGACGCGCCATCGGCCACCCGCAGACCGGCCGCGATCGCACCGGCCACGAGGGCGGTCAGCAGGATCAGCCCAAGTCGTACATCCATCACGTCATGTCCTCCAAGGAAGCGGCCGGGCCACCTGGTGTGGCCCACGTAGGCCGCCAGCTGATCCGGCCCCGTCGCTCGCCCCGTGGGGACACCTGTGAACGTACAGCGCTCACCCGAGGCACGCAGCCGACCAGATTCCTACTCTCTGTAGCCAAAACCGAAGAGGGCGGCTCTTTGGAAAGGGGCATGGGTTATGAAATAGGCACAAAACACGCGCAGTGTGGGTGAGGGAGGAGCGGGATCTGGGACTCTCCGCGGCGCGCGGCGCCGGGCGCGGCGCCGCGCGCCGCCGAACCGCAGGGAGTACTACTCACAGTGACCAAATGCGGGAGTGGGTGGTCCTCACCCCTGGCCCGGGATCAGCTTCCTGCCTCATTCGGGCGGTCCGGCTCTGGGCCAGGGGGAGAGAACGCTTCCTCACTCTGCCTGGGTGGTGCCGCTGTTCAGGGCCCTGGACGGAAGCCTTCCGCGCGTACCGGCCGGCCACGGACGGGCTGGACCTCGCGCAGTACTCCGCCCTCGTACTCCAGGGTGGCCCGCAGCTCATGCACGGTCTCGGTGACCAGGGGGCGTCAGGCGGAGTCGCCCCAACCGCGTGAGTTGGGGCGGCCCCGGCTGTGGTCAGCCCGCGATCTGCGCGAGTACGGCCAGCGCGATCATGAGCAAGACGAAACCGGCGATGAACTCGCCGAACCCGGTCGAACTTGAGCCGGAGGTGCGGCTGGCGGAGGAGGGAGTGCCCGTGCCGGGGCGGGCACGGTAGTGGCCGCGGACGTAGGTGCCATCAGCGCGGTAGTAGGGGCGCACGCGCTTGCGGGGGGTGTGGCTGGACATGGCGAGTTCTCCTGATTCTGTGTGTGGACATGCCGCGGCGGGGGCCGCCCCGTCTGAGGGGCGGCCCCCGCCGTCATCGGGAAAGAGCGGATGCGTCAGGGGGTGCTACGGCGACGCAACAGCGTCTGGAGCAGCTCCATGCGGTGCGCGGACTGCGAAGGCCAGCAGGCGTGCAGAGCCGCCAGGGCGAGTGCGCCGATCAGGCCCACCAGGGCCAGCCCCACGACCGCGGCCCACACCCAGCCGGGTGCGGGAGGGGCTCCAGCGAGCAGGGCCCGGCCGGCGGCCAGCAGAGCGCTCAGGCCCCCGGCACCCAGGGCCAGGGAACGCAGTCGGACCAGCCAGCGGCGAGCGGTGGAGGGTTCAGACACGTCGGTGAGTCCTTTCATGGCATGACGAACAGGGCGCGGCCGGGCGGGGCCGCCCCCTGGGCGGATACGTCGAAGGCCGATCCGTGGTGGATCGGCCTTCGGTTGGTGGTGTGCGCGTGCTGTGGTGGCCGGCGTCGGCCAGCGGTTGGCGGGGGTCCTTCCTGTGGAGGGGTTGGGTACGCCAACGGCCCCGGTGTAGGGGCCGGGGCCGTTACGGATACTGGTCGGGCGAAACGCTCTGACCAGCTAAAACGCTGTGGTAGTGGCTGTGGACATAGAAATGCCCGGGAAAGTTCAAGCTACGATTTACCTTAGCTGACCTGGTCAGTGGTGTTAAGGACCCCTCGGCTTTCCTTGAGTGATTTAAGTCTCATCTGCTGGCGGGGTGGTGAGGCGCGGGTGTCGGCCCGGGCGGGGTTCCGGCGCCTGCCTGGCCCGCCCGGCGCACATCCGGTCGGCGCCGGGTTCCCGGCCGGAACAGGGGGTCCCGGGGGCGTGAGCCCCCGGGTACTACCAGACGCTCGGGCTGCCCGCCTCAAGGTCCTTCCACCCCACGCTTGGCCCAGGGGCGGAGGCACGGGAAGGTGGGGCGCCCGCGTGGGCGCCCCACCGATCACTCAGCTTCGGCCATCGAGAGCGCCGCGCGAGGTCTGATCCAGGGAGGTGTCCTCACCCAGCGAGGCCTCCATGCCGGAACGGTGACCCGCCAAAATTCCGGCCTTGCTCTGGTACCGAGACCGGCGTGCCTTGCCCACCCTGGGGAACTGGGCGTCCACCAGGCGCTGTACCCGATCGGTGCGTTCGGCCAGAACCAGGCTCACACCGCCCCCCGAGGTGTTCTCGGCCTGGTGGACTTCGGTGTTGTGCAGCTGGTGGAAGCGCTTGGCGACGGTGTGGCCCCACGAGGCGAGGAAGCCGCCCTTGAAGCTGCGGGGCGTCTCGCCTGCGGGAATCGGTGTCGCAGCCAGGTCCGCCTGCATTTGCAGCAGGAGCCGGGAGAACAGCAGCTGTACCAAGGCGATGTCGTTGGGGAATCCGTACAGCGCGACGGTGTAGGTCGTGGTGGTCTTGCCGTTGTCCCTGGCCCGCGTGGTGTTGCGGATGGCCCTGCCGCCCAGAGTGGTCATCAGCGATCCCAGCAGCCTGATTTTGGGCAGCGGGTAGGGGCCGTGGATCGGCACATCGACCCTTACCGGCTCGGAGCTTTCAGGCGCGGCCTGTTCGATCTCGGCTTCGTTGATGTTGTGCTGAGCCATCAGGCGATAGGCCTTGTCCCAGGCCTGTTCGGCTTCTGCCGGGGTTGAGGCCCTTTCGGCCAAGGTGATGATCTTGCGTACGCGGGCGATGATCGGCTCAGTTGCCATCGGATTCTCTCTCCGGAAGACGGATGTATCGGCGTTGACGGGAGAAGGCCAATTCTCCGCGTCAACACTCCTTATACTAACACACGCCTGCCGTCGGTGGTGCACCACTAGCCCATGGGTGAATCTTCGTCGCCACATGACCCCCTTGGCCCCATCCGGTAGCCCCCCTGCCTGACTCTTTGGGGGTTGAAGCAGGCAACGCGACAGGTCAAGGGCTGCCGAGATCTTCGCACGCAGACGCGCCGGTGAAGTGCGGGGTGAGCGCCGCAGGCGCGACCAAGGGCGGGCCACATGGGCCCCGCGGGGCACTGCCGGCCATTCGACCTCGGAGGCGTGACTCCCCTGGGTCACCTTTGCGAACCGGGCACCCCGAAACGGTTCCGAACTCATCTCGCGTGATGCGGCACGAGCCAACTAAATGTGTGTTAGTATAAGGAGTGTTGACGCGGAGAATTGGCCTTCTCCCGTCAACGCCGATACATCCGTCTTCCGATTGATGGGAGTGCGCCCTATGGCGCGTGTCCAGATGACCCCTGCGCAGCTCAAGCGCCTGTTGCAGGAACAGCTGTGCTCACTGACGACCCCCCAGGCGTGGGAACGCCTGGTCTCCGACGCCGACCACCTCGGCCGCTACACCGCCCGTAACCGGGTCCTGGCTCTGGCGCAGTACCCCGAGGCGACCAGCCTGGCCGGAAGCGGCACCTGGTCCCGCTACGGCCGCACCATCGTGGGAGGCCAGCGCGGACTAGGTCTGCTGGCCGTCACCCGCGCCTCTGGCGGCGGGAACACCTGGGGAGCTCCGGGCAGCGCCGACGTGCTCGCCCCCGACCTGCGGCCGCCCCACGAACAGCAGACCCCGGAGCCGGAGGAGCCCCAGCAGGAGTGGGAGCGCTACCGGGGCGAGACCGGCGCGACCGTGGTCAAGGTCTGGGACGTCGGCCAGACCGCCAAGGTCACCGCGTGCGCGGCCTGCGCACGCCCCGCCCAGGTCCTGTGCGAGGCCGGATGCCGGGGCATCCCCGAAGCGCCCACACAGCCGGTGCCCCCGGCCGAGTGGTGGCGCCTGGTCGAGGAGCTGCCCGAGGGGTTCGACCCCCACCCGATCTGGGACGCACTCGAACAGGTCGTCTTCCTGCCGCACTGACGGCCTTCGCCCCGGGGCGCGTGAGCACCAAGCCCGCGCCCCGGGGTGCACCCCCGGACACCGGCTGTGTCCCCGCACGGCCCCCAATGACCACTTGGAGTAACCATGTCTGATGCTGATGTCGTCCAGTTGCCCGAGCCCGCCGCTCACCTAAGCGCCCGCGTGCACACGAACTGGAAGCGCGGATACACCGCTTACCAGGTCGAGGGTGTCGGCACCTTCACCTTGGTTCCGGTGCTGGAATGCCCGGAGTGGTGGAGCGACCCGCACGGCCGGGTAGTGCCCTGCAACCACGTGCACGTGCACATGGGCACCGGAGGCCCCCACACCCGCCCCGAGAACCGCACGGACGTCCCCCACATCCAGGGGAACGAGTTCGGCGGCCCGGTGACCGCCTTCACCAACGGTGACCCGTCCCCCTTCGTCAGCGGCAGCGCCTTCTTCTACTGGTCGCGTGCACCGCAGCAGGCCCGCGACATTCTCACCGCCGTGGCCACGCACTGGGGCCAGCGCCCCGACATCGACCACGTCAAAGCGGCCTACGCCCGTACCCAGGCCCCTCGGCTGGCACGCCGGGCCACCAAGCGCGCGGATGAGGCCCGGCGCCGGTTCGAGCAGGCCGGGCGGGATTTGGTTCTGGCGCTGGCCAACGAGCAGCACCAGTACCGCATCCAGGAGACCGAAGATGCCGAGCAGGCGGCGACGCTGATCGGCCCCGGCGCCCCGGTGTGGGGCGAGTACAGCGTCTACGCCAACCGGAACATGGACAGCGATCGGCTGTTGGTTGGCGCGGTGGTGGATGCCGCCGGAAACGTGGTGGACGACGGCGCGAATTCGGGCCCGTGGCAGCCGGTGGCCCCGGTGGTGGAGGCCACGAGCCCCAGGGAGGCCGTGGCCGAGGTGGTGCGCCAGATCGAGGAGGGCGAGCAGGACTAGTCCGCCCAGCACTCCCAGGGCAGGGGCGCCCGCGCGGGCGCCCCTGCCCCTCACCCCCAGCACACACCAGGAGGAACACGTGGACCAGGCGAAGGTACGCCGCAAGATCGACGCCCTGTTGGAGGTCGTACGCCACCCCAAGACCGATCCCACATTGGCCCAGACGTATCTGGCCAAAGTGGCCGAGCTGCGCACCCGCTACCACCTCGCCGACGACCAGGCCCAGGGGCGCACCACCCGCACGCCGGGCACCGATGACACCGGCGTTCGTTGGTGGGAGACCCACATCCCCGACACCGGCGGGCGCGGCGCAGCGTGCGCGGCGGCGCTGGCTTACGTCATCGACGCCTGCGGGGGCATGTCGGTGCGCGGCAAGGCCAAGAGCGCGGGCGGCTACCGCTTCACCGTGGTGGCCACCGAGGCCGCCATGGAACTGATTCAGCAACTGGTGCCGGTGGTGCTGGAGCAGATGCACCAGCGCTCTGTAGCCGAGTGCCGCCGCTGGCGCGCCGAGCATCTGGGCGGCGCCAGCGACAGCCAGGCCAAGACGTGGCGCGAGGACTACGTGCGCGCCTTCGGCTTCGGTCTGGCCGAACGTATCCGCGCCGGGAACCGGCGGATCACCGACGAGGGCGAGACCGGCCGGGCGGCCGGGGTGGTGTTGGCCGCCGACCGCAAGAAGGTCCAGCGCGCCTACGCCCGCAAGTTCGGTCCCCGGGTGCGCACGGTGCGCGGACAGGGCGTGCGCCACCAGCAGGCGGCCGAGGCCGGGCGGCGTCACGGGCGCGCCGCCGACCCCCAGGCCGGGCACGAGGCCTGAGCAGCGCGTGGCTTGTGTATCGGTGTGGGGCCCGGCCGGGCCCCACACCCCCACCAGGAAGGACAAAGCAGTGCAGGACTACGACGAGATGCCGAGTGGCCACCTGGCCAGCGCGGTCAACGCCTACAACGCCCCCCAGATCCCCGAGCAGACACCGCCCCTGCCCGCCCCCGAGGGAGCCGGAGCGGGCCGGGCCGAGGTGCTGGTGCCCGGCAAGACCTACCAGGCCACCTACACCACCGACTGGAACCAGGGCGCGCGCACGACCTACCAGGTCCAAGGGGTGGGGGCGTTCGAACTGTGCGCGAACCTGATGTGCCACCTGTGCGGGCACGACGAATGGGGCCGCCCCCGGCCGTGCCGTCACGTGCAGGTCACCTATGGGCGCGGGCCCCGCTACACGCCCCAGGATCAGCGCCAGGACCTGCCGGTGATCAACCGCGTCACCCTGGTCGGGGCCTGCTCGCTGGACCCGCACCGCGCAGTTCCGAAGTACTTCCCGGCCCGCCGGCCCCGAGGCCCCTACCAAACCGAGGAGGCGCCGGACAAGACCGCCGCCAAGCTCGCCGTGCTGGTGCACGCTCTGGTCCAGCACTGGGACCGGCTGCCCGAGGCGCCCCAGCTGCGCGCGGGGGCTGTCCGCGCGTTGGCCGCGCGCCGCTACCGGGAGGCTGTGGCCGAACAGCAGACCATCCGTGAGCGCATCGCCCGGGAGCGGATCCTGTTGGAGCGGGCCGAGGCCGCAGCCAGCCACCAAGCGGACCTGGCCACGGCGTCCAGCTATGACCAGGTGGTCGAGCTGATGCACCGCCCGCCCGCGCCCCGGCGCGAGTACAGCGTCTTCGCCGTGTGCGACGGCTCGCCCGGTGATGAGCCGACCGTGGTCATGATGACGCGGGCGCTGGTGATGAGCGAGTACGACGACGAGGAGGGGCACGGGGCGGTGGTGTGTACCGACGTCGTGAGCGCTTCCAGCCCGCAGGAGGCCGCACAGATCTTCACCGAGGACCACCACAAGCGCCACGGCATCTAACTCAGCCGAACAATTGTGTGTTATTATATGGAGTGTTGACGCGGAGAATTGGCCTTCTCCCATCAACGCCGATACATCCGTCTCCGAACAGGGAGTACTCCCACATGATGCTGACGCAGACCACGACCCAATGGCTCCACAGCCTGGGTCTTGACCACGCCCAAGTGCGCGACGCCGTGCGCGCCCTGTCCCCCGAGGACCTGGCCACGGTGGTCCAAGCGGCCCGCTCACCCTTCCTGGGCGAGCTGGTCCACACCGACCAGGGAGGATGGCCCACCACTCCCCTCCCCATCAGCAAGTCCCTCGCCCAGTCCAAGTGCGTGTTCGCACTGACGATGAACACGGGCACCTACCCGCGTAAGCACCACTGGCTCACTCACCTGGGATGGATGGTGGCCCTACAGGTCCAGCCCGGCGGCGGCGACTGGTCCATGCCGCCAGACGCCGTGGACCTGCACGAGGCCCTGAACCGACACCAGGAACAGCTCACAGCCGAGATGCGCCGCCAGCCCACGTCCACACTCGGCGTGATGCTCTACCGCACCATCCACCAGCTCACCCTGTCCACGACGGGTGAGGACCCCGAGTACTGGCTGTTCACCCGCGTGTGCCAGTCGGTGCTGTGCGGTCTGATCGCTGACCGCGCCCAGGGCTCCCCCCTGGCCGAAGGCGGCTACGACGACGCCGCCGCCGCGATGCTGCGCCAGGCCATCATCACCGGCGAGGACGACGACGCCGCGTTCGATCTCGCTGACCGCGCCCAGATGCCCGAGGCCTACGAGGCCCGCCGCCGGTCTATCCACGACAGCGCACCGTTCTAGCCCACCTCCCAGGCCGCCCAGGCCCGCCGGTCGGTCCCGCACAAGCGGGGCCGACCGGCCCTCGGCCTTGTCTGAGACCACCACCCACTGGGCCCAGGACCTGAAGCTCATCTGTGACTACTGGCAGATGAGTCCCACCGCTCTGCTGCGACTCCGCACCGGGCCGCCCTGCTGCTTCGCAGGGCGGCCCCATCCCGACCCAGGACGAGGACACCATGAACAGCTCAGCCGCCAACCTGCACCAGACACTCACCGCCGCACTCACACGCCACGGCCTCGCCCCGCGAAGCATTGACCTGACACGGACCCCGTGCATCCAGGTCAAGGCCTGTGACGGCTCCGCCGTAGTGGTCAGCAACCCCTACGGCGGCCAGCTCGACATCGCGCTCACCGAGTACCAGGGCGTGGCCGCCTACCGCTACCCCCTGCGCTACGATCCGGCCCACCCGCCGAGCGACTTCAACGCCGACCCCGACCACCTGACCCAGGTCTATGAGACGCCCACGCCCTGTGAGGGCCTGGTCCACCAGGCCCGAGCCGATATCGATCGGCTCGCCCGCATCCTGGCCGCCGAGGTCACTCGGCCGTTGCCGGACGCTGAGATCAGCGACCTGCTCCTGCACGCCCTGGCCAAGGAAGGCCTGCCCGGGGCAGTCGAGAGCCGGGGAGGGTGCGCTGACGGCATCGTGGTCGACCTCGCAGACGGCACGCACGTGATGATCGCGGACTCCCAGGATTCCCAGATCACCTACCCGGTGACCGCCAAGGCCGGGCTGTTGGTCAAGCGCTACGCCAACCACGACCCCTCACAGGAGCGAGTGGTCTATGAGTCCCGCAGCGACGACAACATCCAGGAGGTACAGGCGGCGGTCCACGCGATCCGCGAGGAGTCCCGCCTGCCCCTGACGGAGACCGTCACAGCAGCGCCGGTCACCGGCGCCACCGGCCTGGTCCGCCAGTTCGAGGAGTTGGAGCACGAGCGGGTAGGTGCCGTGCTGTTGAAGGTGCTGCGTGACAAGGGCTTTGACTGCTCCCTGCGCGCTCTGGGCTCAGGAGGTGAGGGTGTGAGCATCAACCTGGGGGATGGCACGCGCCTGGTGATCACTGACTCCACCGGAAACGGTCTGGGACGAACGGTCCGTGGCCACAGCGGACTGTCGGTGGTGCGGGTGTGCGATCGAACGCTCCGCCAGTGCGACGTGTACAACTCCGACGATCATCCCCTGGGCGAGCAGGATGAGACGTTCAGTGCCGTCGTGGACATCCTGGCCGCGGTCGCAGTGATCAACACCCAAGCTGATCGACCCGCGCGGTTCTGACTCGCACCGGCTCCGCGGGCCAGGCCCCCGGGGGCCTGGCCCGCGTGCTCCCAGCCGGAACCGGCCGCCCCCCAGAGGATGCCTGCGGCACCGAACTGGAGGCCTGACACGGTGCGGAGCCGGTACCGGTCGGTGGATTCCTGCCAGTCCCCGCAGATGCTGCACAATGCCGCCCAGGGCGCTCGCTGACCTGGGTCGGGGTACAAAAAGAGACCGGCCCGGACACCCTTGCGGGTCCCGCCGAAACGGGTTGGCCTATCCGGGCCGGTCTTGATACATCCGTTTCCGGCCGGCGGGGCCACGCGAGGGGGCCGCACCACCGCAAACTGATGGACACATAGTAACCGCGGCGAGGAGAACGCACACCATGGACCGCAACGAACCCGCGCCGGCCGCCGCCGGCGCCGCGGAGCTGCTCACGCTGGCCGAGTGGGCCCAGCGGTGCGGTTACAGCCAGAAATACGCTTGGGAACTCGCAGCGCAGGAAGGCTTCCCCGGCCCTGAGCCCGGCCAGTACCGGATGGTTCCCAAGAGACGGCGGGCCACGCCCCTGCCCGCGGGGGTGGACCCCCTGCGGGCGGTCACCCTGGAGGAGTTCGCCCGCCTGATCGGAGTCGCACACGAGTCCGTCCTGAGCGTGGTGAGGGCTCACACCGAACCGTTGCCCCCCACCGTAGAGCGCACTGCGTGGCTCTCCGAAGGACACCGCACCGTGCGCGCTCTGCTGGACTGGTGGGACGCTCGCCCGGCGACTACGACGCGGATGCGGTTGTATGCCCCCGACAAGCTGGCCCCTTTCGAGCCCCAGGGGCACGCGCCTTTGCCCTCACCGCAGGAGCTGGGGGTGGATCCGGCCGAGGAGGTCACGCTGGGCCGCTTCGCGGCCATCATCGGCGAAGACCGCGGGAACGTGGGCCAGTACCGGCGCCTGCACCCCGAGCAGATGCCCCGCACTGCTGACGGCCGGCGCGTGCAGGACCTGGCCAAGGGAGAGTCGGCCACGTTCGTCTTCTCCGATCTGCACCGGTGGTGGCCTTCTCGGCCGGGCAGCCGTGTGGGCCACCGCATCAGCCAGCACCAGGGGGTGACGCTGACCGGTTTCGCCAAGGTGATGGGAGTGGATCCGGCCAAGGTGCGTCAGCGCCGCCAACGTGAGCCAGCGCAGATGCCGCTCACCGTCGATGGTCGGCGCGTGCAGGACCTGGCCGAGGGCGAGCGCCCTCGTTTTGACCTCGAGGCTCTGCGCCGGTGGTGGCAGGACCTGCCCGAGCAAGAGGCGCGACAGTAGCGATCGCCCGGCCCGTTGGTCGGCCTGGTCGTCCAGGTTGGCCAACGTCAGCGCCGAGCAGGGGCGCGGTGCAGCCGCGGTCCCGCACTGGGGCCCGCCGTTGGTGAAAGGACCCAGTCGGTGGCCGGTGGTGCGCAGGGGGGAGATCAGGAACGGGCGTGTCCCCCACACCACAATGTGTGTTATTATAAGGAGTGTTGAAGTGGAGAATTGGCCTTCTCGCTTCACCGTCGATACATCCGTCTCCGAAGAGAAGAGCAACATGTCCTACGACGTCCCCGCTGACGCCATCAACCTCATGGCGCTGAACGACCTCGAATACCCCCCCAGAGACGCCCTCACGCTCACAGGGCTGCGCTCGGCCACCGCACACGTCATCGACGCGGCCGCCCGCCATATGGGCACCACCCGCATCGCCGCTCACGCGAAGCTGTGGCCCCAGGCGCGCAAGCTCGCATCGAAGCGGACCATGCCCGCCCAGGGCGACCTGATCAGGCTCGCGCAGTTCACGGACTGCTGCATCGAGCAGAGCCTGGACGACCAGCGGAGTGTTCGGCGCCTGCTGAGCGACCTCTCCCACTCCCCGAGCGAGGCCCACCCCGACCGCGCACCCCACGAGCTCGTGCGCCTCCTGGCTGGTGCCCTGACGTGGCTACCCCTCCTGGACAAGTCCACTGACGCGTTCGCCCTTGAAGGGCTGCCTGTGGGGCTACTGCTGTTGGACGCACTCGCCGAGCACGGAGTGACCGACACCGGTATCGACAACGCTGGCGGACGCGCGCCCGAGCACATCGCAGTGGGCCCCGAAGGGGTGATCCGTATCAGCGCCGCCGAAGACGAGAATGTCAGCCGCCTCCCCGCCGCCACCTGGGGCCTACAGGTGGAGTTCATCGACGACACCGGCGGCTGCACCACCCCCCACGACAGCACCGGCACCCCGGTGACCCCCGCGCTCATCGGTGAAGTGGCCGACCTCGTGGCCAAGCTCGCACGCGACCTGCGCATCTGATGTCCCAGCGGGGCCGCCCAGCCAGGGCGGCCCCACCGGACCCCCGCCACACCAGAGCCCGCACGACCTATGCACAACCCAAGGAACGCACCCCCATGAACCACGGCAACCTCCGATACGGCCCGCTCGATGCAGTGGCCGACCGGATCGGCCACGACGGACGCCTGCCCGAGGACACCGACACCACGGACCTGGTCAACGCCGTCCTGGCCCGCTCCACACCCGCCGGGGTCTACCTCACCCCGGGCGCACGTTGGCTCCTGCCTGAAGACCACCCTGTCCGTCAGGTCATGTACCGGCCGGACTGGGACTGGGGCAGGGACGCCTACCCCTCACCCGAGGCCTGCGCGCCCACGCCTCAGAGCCTGCGCACCTGCCCCGTGTACTGGATCAACGGCCCCGGCCGCGCCCTGGCCGCACGCACCCTGTGCGGCCACGAGGGCGGATATCGGCTCAAGGACTCCTGCCTTGCCTGCGAAGAAGCCAACGAGGCCCCCGAGGGCGCCGACCCCGACGCCACCACCGGGCCGCTGGTGCTGTCCGCGCTGGTCCACCTGGACGCCCAGGTCTCCAGCGAAGGTGACTGCGCCATGGTGGACCTGGGGCAGGTGCGGATCGAGATCACCGACACGCTCGGTGCGCGGATCGACTACCCAGCCATCCAGCACCGGGGGTTGTGCGCCCAGATCGTGCAACAGGACAACCCCGACCGGTATTACATGATCTACGCCTCCGCCGACCGCAACGCGCGCCGAGATGTAGACCACCTGGCCCATGCCGTAACCGCCGAGGCCAACAGATACCGACTCGCTCGGCGTTGAGGTCCGCCCATCGGCGTTGGCTTGCTGCCATGCCGGTGGGCGGACTCCCCAGTGGGCCACGCGCAAGCCCTTCTGCGCGAGGCCTGTGATCTGCGACAATGCGGGGCCATCCTCCCCGAACGGAGACCGCCTGTGAGTACGCCAACCCCTGACGCCTCCACCCCCGACGGGCGGTTCCTGACCGCCTACGGCAGCTGGCAGCACGCCCGCATGACCGCCGGGATGGCCATGCTCACCTCCCCACCAGCCCAGAAACTGGCCCTGGCCGCGAACATGATCCAGTGGACCGTCGAGCTTGACCAGGCCTGGGAACAGCTGGAAGGCCCCACCTACACCCACGCCCGGGACTCCCACCCGGCCCGCGGGGTGCTCTCGGCGCTGCGCGTGGTCCGCGAGCGGGTGGGCGTGCTCGCCGCCGTGGAACTGACCGAGGACGGACCGATGTGGCAAAGCGCCACCGCTCTGGGGTTGGGGACCGTAGACGGCGAGGTCTACGACCAACACCTGGGCGGGCGCGGCCTGTTCGACCTCGAGGAGACCGTGCTGGACCTGCTGCTCAACAGCGAAGCGCTCGCCAGCGGACGCGGCCGCCAGGCCCTCGAGCAGGCCGCGTCCCCACGGTGGGAAGTGGGCGAGGAGGCCCCACACGAAGAGCCGGAGATGGATGAGCACACACGTGAGACCTTGGCCGCGGCTATGGAGGAGATCAACATGTTCTCCACTCACACGCCCGAGGAGATCGAGGCCTACCACGCCCAGCGCGGGGGCCACTTCCTGACGCTGGTGGTCGGCGACAAGGATGAGGACTTCGGGCCTGGCCAGGTCGAGGACCCCTTGGGGGCCTGGCACGCGATCATGCGTCAGGTCAACTCGCGCAGCCCCGCAGCCTTGACCATGGGCGGGACCAATCCCACGTATCTGTTCAAGGGCGAGTACGCCAAGCACACCGTGCACGAATTGGCGCAGGTCGCCCGGATCCTCAACCCCGGCCACTGGGAAATCGTGGAAGGCTACCGCCCCGCCTCCCCGCCGGAGACGGAGCAGGGCGGGCAGTAGTCTCTCTCATTCCGCCCCGGTAGGGCTGCCGGTCGGTGCCCACACCCTCGTGTGGGCGGCCCGCACCGGCCAAGTCCAGCGCACTCGCGGCGCCGGGCGGACATGGTCCCCGGTTCTGTCGTTGCGGTGAGCTATCGTGTGGGTTCCACGGTCAGCCCTGGCTGGCCGTCCACGTTGAAGGAAATACTCTCGGCCGACACGTTCTTGTCGCGCACGACTCTCCACAGCCCTTTGTGGGCTGTCTCCGTTGATCACCGGTGCCCGTTTTTCGATGGGTGCCCACGGCCGCCTGGCCGTCCACGTTGATGCCCAACACCAGGCACAGGAGACAGCAGTGAGCACGCCCGAGAGCGATTCTCAGGCCATGGCCGACCTGTACGAGCGTGGCTACACCAGCTACGAGATCGGCGCCGCGTTCGGCTTGGATTCCTCCACGGTCCGCGACCGCCTGCGCGAGATGGGGGTGGAGATCCGGCGTACCGGGACCCGGCTGCGCAGCGACGTGTCCACCGAGGAGATCGTGCACCTGGTGGACCAGGTGGGGCTGTCCTATCAGCGGGCCGGGCAGCTCGTGGGGATGTCCCGCACCGGGGCGCGGGCGCGGTACCTGCGCCACCACTACGGGTACGGGTGGCGGTGGTCGCCGCCGCACATCCAGGGGACGCTCCCCAACACCGGCGGGCGCAGGATCAGCGGCTAGGAACCGGTCGCACTCGCTCGCCGCGGCGGGCGGCATCACCGACCCACCTCCGCGCGGTCTGGGACAACCGTGGTGGCAAGAGCTGGCCGCGCCCCCACGGGGGACTGTCGGTGCTGGCGCGTAGGGTCGTGGTCTCCACAGCCCTGTGGCTGTCCACGTTGAACCGCTGGAACCGCCCCGGCAGCCTTCGAACATGGGAGCAGGCATGGACTTCGTGGACGACCCCCAGGCGTGGGTGGAGCAGGTGCGGCCAACGCTGCCCACTCACGTCAACATCGAGGCCCTCACCGCCACCAGCGCCTACATGGCGCTGCCGCTGGCCGTGGTGGTGCTGTGGACAGACCGCCCCTACGGTGAGTGCCCCCGCTGTCGGCAGCCGGTGGCGCGCACCGGGCCCTGCCCGCTGTACCTGGACGGGGGCAACCCCAACAACCCCCTAAAATCGGTGGACCTCGCCCACAGGTGCGGTGCGTGGCTGGACACCCCCGAGGAGGCCATCGACGCCGAGGACCTCACCCCCGCGCGCGTGCGCCGGGCAGCCCAGGGCCTCGCGCACATCTGGCAGGAACAGGTGCAGGAGCGCCGCCAGCGGCGCCGGGCGCGACTGCGCACGGAGATCGCCGAGCTGGCCACGACGCACCCCCGGTGGGACGACGAGAGCGTCCAGGACTACCGGGAGCGCTTGGCCGGGCCGGGGTGCACCGAGCCCGGCCCCTACTGGGATCGCGAACAGCACAGGTGGGCGGCCTGGGACTACGATCCCGCCGACGACACCGAGGTCCTAGTCGAGTATCAAGAACCCGAAACAGGTTGAGGGCCAGGTCCGCCTACCTCGCGCCCCGGCTGCGCGAGTGACGCACGGTGTAACACCGCGGGCCGTCCTGGTGCACCAGGACGGCCCGCGGGTGGAGTGGACGCTCTGCGTCCCCAGCCCCGAAGGGCCTGCCGCTCCAACGGCGGATGTTGCTCGCAGAGATGGGCGCCCCACACCCTTTGGGCATTAGCCGTCAGGTCTCTGCGCTCCGACTCCTACCAGCGTGGACCACCTTTGACCGGGTTCGCGGAAAACCCGTTCACACGGGCCCGGCCGCTCCCCCGCGACGATTCGGCCTCACGGGGAGGGCTAGCAGGATCGTGGGGGTCATCAACCACACCCCCCACGACTGGCCGCCGCTGAGCACGCCCCCGCCCGCCATGGCACAGACCAGGACGAGCATCTGCCACCGGAGCGCGTGGCCGAGCAGCTGCCCCAGCTCGGCGCGCACATCCACCCGCGCGCTCCGCAGCAGTAGGACCCAGCGCAGGGCGGCGGCCACCGCCCAGGCCGCACCCACCAGCAGGATCCACGGCGCACCAACGACCCACCAGTGCCCCATTCCCGCTGCGATAGCCAGGATCGGGCCCTGGCCCCACCACAGGGAGCGGCGGCTGGTCGGGGTGCCCATCTCCAGGGCCACCCAGGCATCGAGGCTGTTGCCCAGAGGGTGCGGCCAGCGGTGCATGCACTCGCATTCCAGCGTGATGGCGCCGCGGTCCCGCTCGGCGGTGATTCCCTTCCGGCCCTGGCACGCCGGGCAGGCGATGGTGCGCCAACGTGGCCACCGACCCTCGTGTACGCGCACGGGGTTGCCCACTTCGGTTCGCCACGGGCCCCGGGCCGTGGGCGGGGCCCCGTCGTGGGAGAGCCGCCGCAGCGCGAGGGGAGAGATCCTCGGTTCGGTCCACTCATGCCTCCGCCGACAGCTGATGGTGTGGTCCTGTTCGTGCCCCACCTGCCACCGTAGGAGTAGGCCCTCGGCGTCACCGCAGGTGGGGCAGGCGACCAGAGTTGTTTCCTCCCCTTGCTGTAGTTCGAAGCGATCGGGGAGGCGGACTGAGTGCGGCAGGTCCATCCCTACCGTTCCCATCCTCGGTTGAGGGCGGCGCTTATGTGACTGGGGGTGTCCTCTGTGCTCATGTCGTCCATTCTCTCTGTCCACGAGCGGGTGAGGTCGGTGAAGCCGGAACCAGTTACTTACCCCTCCCCGCGGTCGTGTTCGGCCAGGAACGCCTCAGCGGCCCGCTCCACCTCTTCGGCGTCCTCGCGGGCCCGGCGCGCACCGTCCCGGATCGCCCGCGCCACGTGCACGGCGGCCTGGTCCGGGGACAGCTCGGACAGGTCGATGCCCTCAGGCAGTACCGACGACGCTGGGAAGGTGCCGGAGGAGGCGGTGTAGTAGACGGCCGCCGGATTCTCGGGCTGGCCGACATCGAGGCCAGTGGCGTTGGCGATGTAGGAGCGCACCGCGGCGTCGGCGGTTTCGGCCGGGGTGCCCCGGTCGGCCAGAGGCGAGGCGGAACTGCCGATGTAGAGCCCGTGCTCGGCGGCCTCGCGCACGAGTCCGTTCAACCGGTTTCCGGTGATCATCAGGTGTCTCCTTCTTCGTTGGTGGTCAGGTAGAAAAGGTCATCGCGGCACGGAGGGTTCGCCTGCCATCTGGCTCGGCCACAGCCCGACGGCATCGGGCAGGTCCACGACGGCCTTGGCCACGAGCACGCAGCCGATGACCACCACACCGCCCGCACCGCCGGCGCCCAGGATCAGCAGGACGCCGAAGACGATTGAGGCGAGCCACCCCAGGCCGGCCAGCCGGGGACGACGCGAGGGGCGCCGGTCCTTGTGCACGGCCGCCACGACATCACCCGCCACCGACAGCGCGGCCAGGCCCCACACCCACACGTCGGCGCGGCCGGGGTCGGTGACCACCAGCCAGATCAGACCCAGGGTCGCTACCAGGCTGGCCCCGAGGGCCATCACGGCCAGGGCAGCACTCCACAGTTCCCACAGCGCATCGCGCAGCATCCGGTGTCCTTACTGGTGGTCGTAGGCGTCGATGAGAGCGCGCAGGGCGGCGGCCGCGTCGGGGCGGTGTTTGCCGAACGGGGCGCGGGTCGGCTTCAGCTTGACCACGTCCTCCAGGGCGTCGCCGATGCGGGGCCGGTCCCCGTTGTCCACGACCTTCACCAGGCGGTACGTGGCCGCGTAGGCGCGCTGGTCCTTGGCCAGGTCGGACAGGTCCTGGACCCCTGCGCGGCCGCCGACCGCGTCGAGGAACGCGGCCAGCGCGGCCGCCAGGTCCGGGTGGTCGGGCAGGACATGGGCGGCCTTGTCCGGCCAGGGGGAGGCCGCCTGCGCCACCGGGGCGGCGGGATTCTCGGCGTGGGCCGGGCGCGCCCGGCGCCAGCTGTAGGCCAGGTCCTCCCACCGGCTGCTGAGTTCGGGGGCGAGCCCGGCGCCGGTGTTCGCGGCCTGTTCCAACTCGGCCACGGCCTCCAGCGCGGCCGGGAGCCGGTCGGCGTCGCCGCCCTCTACCGCCGCGGTGAGCTGTTCCAGGGCCGGGCCCGCCTGCCAGGCGGGGGCGCCGGGTGCCCAGGAGGCCACTAGCGTCCGGCGCCCGTCGTTGACCAGGGCGTCGATGTCCTGGGCCAGGTGGGTGGGCAGCTCGGCCGCGTCCAGCACGTGGGCTGAGGAGGGCAGCCACTCCAGGTGCGGGGCGTGTTCTGTGATGGCCAGGGCCAGCGGGGCCCACTCGTGCAGGCCGATCAGGTTCAGGCGCGGCAGCAGGTAGAGCAGGGTCCGGACCCGGGCCGGGTTCTGGGAGAGCAGCGTGGGTTGCAGGGCCTCCATCAGCTGCCGGGTCTGGGGGTTGACCTCGCGGTGGCAGACCAGGGTGGCCTCGCCGATGAGCTGGGTCAGGGGGTCGGCCAGCGCGTCGGCCACCGCCGGGGCCAGTCCGGCCCGCTCCAGGGGGCGGGCGTAGCCGGGGCGCCGGGCCGGTTCGGGTTCGGGCTCAGGGACCGTGGTCGGGGGGTGGCCGTCCAGGGCCAGCAGTACCCCGCCCAAGGGCTCGCCCACCCCGGACAGGTTGGAGGCGTCGAACAGGTCCACGCCGCCCTTGGGCAGGTGGTGGACCGCGGCCGCCAGGGCGTGCGCGTCCCGCTCGCGCAGGGCCCGGTCCAGCTCGGCCAGGCGTTCCAGGACCGGGAAGCGGTCCGGCCCGGACCGGTGCAGGTGTGGGGCGGCGGCCCCGTGCAGCTGTTCCAGGGGCCCGGCCACGGCCTGCGGCAAACCTGCGTCCGCGACCAGGGCGGCGAACGCGCCCGTGGTCTCGGTCAACTGTGCCAGGTGGTGTTCGTCGCGGGCCCGGGCGGCGCCGAGCAGGTGCGGGGCCGCGTCTGCGGCTGAGATGCTGGCGGGGGTGGGTTGGGGCCCGTACCGGCCTCGGCGCACCCGCTCCCACAGCCGCGCGCCGTCGGCCCCCAGCGCCCAGGTGCGTGCTTGGTCCTCCAGCGTGGCCACGGCCGCCATCGGCTTATCGAGCAGGGCGGGGGCGCCGGTGTCGATGGCCTGGGCCAACTCGCGCAGGACCCGCCCGGCCGGATTGTCCTCGCCCCTCACCCGGTCGGTGATGAGCAGGCCCAGGTTCAGCAGGTCGTCCAGGTCCTGCTGCGCGGCGTTGGTGTCCAGGGCCCGTTCCTCGCGGGGTTGCGGCGCCTCGGTCAGGTGGCGGGTGCTCTGGGGCGGAGGGCTGGCGGGGGCTTGGTCGGGCAGGGCGGCGCGCATCAGGGACACCAGGCGAGCGCGGATGGGGGGTTCGTCGTCGGCGTGCAGGGCCAATGCCTCGCGGGCCGCGCCGGCGTCGGGGTGGGAGCGGGGGCGTGCGTCCAGGGCTTGGAGTGCGTCGGCCAGGGTGTGGTCACGGTCCAGCCAGTGGGGCACCACGTGGGCTACGGCCTCATCCAGGCCGGTGCCGTCACAGGTGGCGGCGAGCAGCACCGAGCCCAGGCGGCGGGCGGCCACGGGGAGTTCACCGGGGAGTGCGCCCTCGGAGGCGGGGCCGGACCCTTCCCGTAGCCAGGTCCGGGCCAGATCGCGCAGGTCCTCCAGGGTGGGCGCCTCGGTGGTGGGGGTGCCGTGGGCCTCCAGGGCCGGGGCCGCCGGGGCCGTGGTCTGTACCGCCCACGGGCTGTCCTGGACCGCTTCGCGGATGATGTCGAGCAGGTCGGCGCGGGTGCCGGGGCGCTCACGGGTGAACTCGGTCAGGGCCTTGTGCGCCCCGTCGTTCTTGGGGTGGCGGGCGGCGGCCGCCGCGGCCCCGGACAGGGTGGGGTCGGTCAGCCAGTGGCCGACCAGCTCCGGCGCTTGGTCCAGGGTGGCGGTGAGCAGCACGGCGCCCAGCAGGCGGGTGGCGGCGTGGCGGGTGAACCCCTCGGGAGGGTCGGCGATGGCGGCGATGAGGCCATTGGCGTGGGCCATGTGCGCGCCCAGGGTGGGCGCCAGCGGCGCGGTGTAGTCGGGGTGACGGGCACAGGCGCGGTCGAAACGGTCGCGCGCCCCGTCCGCGGTCAGCCCCAGCGCCTTGCCGATGCGCGGCCAGGACACGTTGCGCCCGCGCGCGGCGCCCAGGACCATCAGCGCGGCGCGGTCCAGGGCGGCCTCGGCGGGGACGATGGCGCGCAGCAGTCGGGACAGGTCGGTATCGGTCATGTCATCGGGGGCGCGGCCGCTACCGGCGGCCAGGTGTTCGGCGGCCGCCAGGAGTTGGCGGGCGGACTCCGGCGAGGGCGGGCGGGCCGGGGGTTTGCCTGCGGGGTTCTGGCCGGTGCTCTTCTCAGGTCCAGGAGAACCGGGGGGAGTCTCAACAGTGTCGACACAGATGGTCCGCTTCGTGTTCATGGGGGCGAAGCTACACCCCGAACAGCACATGCCGCAGGGTTTCCCGGTTTCTTCTCTCCTGCCTCTTGCCCCGGAGTCCTCTATCTGGAGTAGTGCACCGTCTCACAGGTGACGGGGGAAGTGCCGGGTATTAGAAGGCGGGGGTTTCCCCCGCCCGCGCATAAGTGGCATTATGCGCTAGATGTCGGAATGACGATCCCAAAGTTTTCTCGTCAAAGTGACGACAGCGCTCACGATCCGCGCTATGATGGTTACATCAGCAATCGTCAAAGCGACGACAATATGAGGGGTTGGCATCATGGGTAACGGAGGACGTCGCGTGCAGCCCGGCCAGGGCGGCACCTACACCGAGGCCGACATCCGCGAGGAGATCGGCGCCGACGCCGAGGACCACCCGGTCGCGCTGGAGTTCCTTCTCGTCACGCTGGCCGCACTGGAGGCGGCCGGGACCCCGGTCCTGGTCACCACCGTCGAACTCCCTTACTCCGGAGGCGTCGCGGTCGGGGGTTCCTGGCCCGACGGGCGCACCCGCCTGCTCACCGTCACCGAGGTGAACGAGGCCCACGACGACTACCCCCGCGACCCGGTGGCGCTGGCCCAGGCCCCCGCCCACCTGGACGCCACCGACACCGACGCCCAGGCCCTGGCCGCCATCACCCGCGCCCTGACCCCCATCGAGCCCCAGGCCATCGTGGAGGCCATCGCCCCCGCCTCGTGGGCGCAGCTGCTCATCCGCACCCCCGGCGGTGACCTGCTCACCGTCGCGGTCCAGGACCGCCACTAGCCACCCGACCCGGGGCCGCCCGTCCCGTCCTGAGGGGCGGCCCCACCACCCACACGAACCGGAGGAAGGCCAATGTCCACCACCGCGAACACCGCCGCCCGCGAGTTGGCCGAGGCGCTCGGCGCCCTGTTCGCCGACTACCCCATGGCCAGCCCCGAAGCGGCCACCCTCACCCTCACCGTGGACACCCACACCGGCCGCCCGCTCCAGATCGACGGTGACCCCGACCAGCTCGTATGGCTGGCCGACCTGATTCGGCGTGGCCACCAGGACCAGGACCGCGCCCAGCCCGGCCACCCCAAGGAAGGCGTGTGCGCCCACTGCGACCAGCACGAAGACGCCATACACATCTGAGCACCCAGCACATCCCGGGGCCGCCACCCACAACGGCCCCGGGACCAGAACAGGAGGCATCGTGGATCCCCACAAGGAAGCCCCCCGCACCAGCGCCGAGGACGTCGCCGAGCTGCTGGCGGACATGTTCGACGCCTACCCCATGGACGAGGGCCCCACGACGACCATCGCCCTGACCGGCCCCGACGGCAAGACCCACGAGGTCAAGGCCGACCCCGACCAGCTCGGCTGGCTCGGCAACCTGGTCGTGGCCGGGCACGCCGACGCCGACCGCTCCCACGACGACCACCCCGACCACGGCGTGTGCGCCCACTGCGAAAAGGCCCCCAAGGAGGAGGGCCCCGAGCCCGAGGCGGCCGAGCACGCCGCGACGCTGCACACCCTCGCCCCCACCGCCGAGGAACTGGCCGCGGAACCCGCCCTGGTCGCGCTCATCGGCGGCACCATCACCGGCCACGAGATCCTGGAAAGCTACCCGGCCGAGTGGGTCGTGTCCGTGGAGGACCCCGAGATCCCCGGCCAGGACGCGACCGAGCTCGGCACGAACATCGCCGACACCCCACTGACCGCCCGCCTGCGCGAGCGCCTGCCCGTCGTCCTGGCCCCTCACCCCAACACACTCGGCGAACTCGCGTCGGTCGCCCGCGCCGACATCCTGGCCGTGGCCGCCACCTACGGCGTGCCCGCCTACGCGGTGCTCACCAACCCGGCCGGCGCCACGAACGAGGAGTTCCAGGCCCTGCCCACCCCCACCGCCCTGGCCGCCGAGGGATGGCTCAGCTACTGAGCGCCCGACCGGTGCCGCCGACCGTCCCGGCGGCACCCCCGACCACCACGACAGGACCACCGTGACCAGCAGAACCGACCGCCTCACCACCGACGACGCCGTGCGCATCCTGACCGCGCGCTACCCCGACCTGCCCGCCCAGGCCGGAACCAGCGCCCCGCACGTGTTCGCCGCGCTCGCCGTGGCCCGCCTGGCCGCCGACCTCAGCCGCAGCCCGGCCGAGGAGTTCGCCGCCGCGCCCGTGACCCGGCAGGAACTGGATGCCGCCACCGTGCTGATCAGCGACGCCCACACCGGGATCGAGCACGCCGAGGTGATCCTCACCGCCGCCCAGTACGTCCAGGACGGTGTTTCCTGGGACGACATCGCCGCCCTGCGCGGCCACGCCGGAGGGGCCACCTCCCAGAAGCGCCAGAGCAGGCTGATCGAGCGGCTCGGCATCCCGGACACCGCGCTGCCCGTGGCCCCGACCCTGCCCGCGCACACCAAGCGCGCCCGCGCCCTGGTCGAGGCCGCCACCACCCAGGAACCCGCCAGCCCCTACCTGGCCGCCCAGGCCGCCGAGGTGCTCGGCGCGCTGCTGCTGGCCGCACGCTACGACCAGGTCACCGGTGCTGACCTGCGCGCCTGGACCGCAGACCCCGCGTTCGCCGGAGCCGCCGACGGACTGGCCGCCGCCCCGCGCGAGGCCGCCGAAGCCGCCCACCACGTCCTGGCCGCGGCCGCCACCCTGCCCGAGGGCACCCGCGGCGACATCAACGCCCTGGTCCTGGCCGGCATCGACCAGTGGGACCCGCCCGCCGACGCCCAGGATCGGCCCTAGACCACCCGAGCGGGAGCACCCGCTCCCGCCCCCACCCAGAGAAAAAAGAGGAAGAGCATGTCAGCAGGAGAGTGCGAGAACTGCGGAGCGCCCACCGGCGGGCCTCCGTGCACCAACACCTACGGCGGCGGGCCCAGCTGCGCCGACCTGATCCGCGAGGCCGACGCGGAGAACGAGGGGTAGAGGAGTAGCGGCCACAGCGTTGAAGCCCCCCCCGGGGGGGGGGGGCGGGGCCGCCCGCCCCCGACCACCCAGCAGAGAGGAACCACCATGCAGCACCCGACCAGCCCGGCCCCTGCTCCGGAGCCCCGGACCGCCCCGACGTGGCGGTGCACCGGATGCGACACCTACGTGGCCAACACGGCGTGGGTGTGCACCACCTGCGGAGTCGACCGCCAGGGAAACGACACCTACGACTACGCGACCGACCCCCGCAGCGAACACCCCGTCCGCGTGGTGTGGCGCGACGACGAGATCACCGACGCCGTCCGCGCCGACAGCCCCACCGAGGCCCTGGAGGCCGCCCGAGCGAACTGGCCCGGCGCGACCGTCGCCCTGGTGGAGCAGACCCTGGACCGCAGCACCGACGGCGGCTGAACAGACCGCACACACGACCAAGGCCGCCCCACCGGCAAAGATCGGACGGCCCCAGCACCGCTCTCCCAGCCCTGACGAAGAACATGAGGAGCACGTACATCATGACCTACCACCACGACAACGGACAGGCGGCGTCCCGTCGCATTCCCACCACCCAGGACGAGCTGAACCTGATTACCACGATCGTCGGACACGCCAAGCCCTGCCACAGGTTGGTGGAGAGCACCGAGTTGGTCCCCACTGGGGCCCTGATCACGCTGCACTCGGAAGTGGACAGCTACATCCCCAACCGGGTGGTAAAGCTGCTGACCGCGTCCGGGTACACCGCCCAGGTCGCGAACGGTCTGACGATCATCGTGACCGGTGTGGTCTCCCGCTTGGCGCTGCTGCGTGCGGAGCGGGACCGACTGGACGCCGAGATCGCAGCCGAGGAAGAACGCGAGCGCACGGTCGCCGTCGAGGTCGCGTAGACCCGGGTGAGGCCCGCACCCCATAGAAGAGGAAGGACAAGCATGATGCCCACTACTGGCGCAGCGATCCGCCTGCTGGATCACCGTGGTGACGCGGCCGCCGCGGCCCTGGCGATGTTGTTGCGACAGGCCCACGAGGCCGCCACCACTCCTGGACTTCCGCCCGAGGTCGAGGACGCCGCCCACGCGGTCGCCGCCCAGGTCGCGGCTGAGCCGCCCCGGGGCTGGCGCCGTCTGCTGCCGGTTCGTGCCACACCCGAGGCCCGCGAGGCCGCCACCGTGGCCGAGCTGTTGCGCTGCATCGACCAGGCCGACCGGTGCGCCGAACCGGTTCACCGGGCCGCCCAGCGCTTGACTGGTGTGCTGATCGACCAGCAGCCGATCGACACCGCCTGAGACCCTGACGAGGACCGAGGGCCGCCTACCGGCAAAAGTTCGGCGGCCCCCGGGACTCCCCCCGCCCCTGACGAGGAACAACGAGGAGCCACTTCCATGATGGACCAGCCCCCGGCCAGCGCGCCCCACACCCGCCGGGCCGTGACCGCGCTGCACACCCAGATCGCCGAGCCCGAGACCGAGCCCGTTGAGGTCGAGGCCGCCCACGTGCTCAGCGCGCTGCTGACCGCCACCGTGATGATCGGAGGCGGCGACGAGCACGTGTGGCACTGGCTGCGCAACAGTGGTGACCTGGCGAAACCACGCGTGATCCTGGCAGGCCGACGTGTGCGAGGCGGAGGTCGCGGCCGAACCGGCCGCCTGGTCGCCGCAGACTTGGCCGCCTACGACACCGCCCGCCCCGAGCACCGTCAGGCGGTGCGCGAGATCATCACCGCCGCCCTGACTCGCCCCAGCGGGATCACACAATGATCCCCCGCCGCTCTCGGGATATGCGCCGTATCGACCCCGGCGCCAAGCCCCGTTCCCCGCGCGTTTACCTGATCCCCGGCACCGGCCTGACCGTGGAGTGGGACCAACCGTGGGAGGCCTACGTGGTCAAGGGCCCCGGTGCCCCCACCGACGGCGGGCCGCTGGAGACCCTCCAGGAACTGGTCACCGCCCTGGACCCGGTGCCGCTGCCCGAGCAGGTGCGCGCGAGCCTGGCCGCGGACCGGGCCTGGCACCCACCCCTGATCGGTGACGACTGGCGGCGGCGTGTGAAACACGTCCGCGAGCTACTCGCCCCGCTCGGAACCGCCGTCACCCAGGTCGTGCCCTATATCCCGGCGCCGCACCTGGAGGCGGTGGAGGTGGCCACCGATTCGACGATCACCCGCGCGGGACCGCAGGCGCACCAGATCCTGACCGGGGCCGGATGCCGGGTGCGCCCACATGGAGACCTGGTCGGCGCCTACCTGGTGCTGCCCGCGCAGGAGTCCAGGGGACGCAGCACCGGGGAAGTTAACCGGTGAGTACCGGCCCGGTACAGGGCCGCCGCACGACCTCCCGTGCCTGTGCGGCGGCCGCCAGTGTCCACCCATGCCGCAGGGTTTCTCCGTACGGAGCGGTGGAAGTTCCCCGAATCCAGGGGAGCCTCCCAGAGGGCTTCGTAGACGTTGCGCAGGTCCGAGATGGTGAACTCAGGGTGAGGGCAAAGCGCGGCCGCCGCGGTGGTCAGTTCGATCTCTTGGGCCAGCTGGCCGAGAGCATCGACCACCGCCGGGTCGAAGACGCCGACGGCCGGGGCCCACTGTCCCCCGTTGGCGGTGGCCGACGGCGGGCACAGCACCCGGTAGGCCACTCGCACAGCCCCCGCCGCACCGCCGTAGGCACCCACTTGACCCAGGGGCCAGGTCGCGGACGCAGGCCCGCACAGCGCGGCCAGGCTGTGCCGCACGGGGACGGCGAGTTCCTCGGCGACGTCCATTGGGCTACCCGGCAACGCGTCGTCCTGGACCAGGACGCACGCCACCTTGTCGCGCACCGAGAGCGCGACCAACTCCACCACGATCCGATACACACCAACCACCTCTCAGGAGGAGAGTAGTGACCACCGAGACTGACACCACACCCCCGTTCCTAGGGTGGGACGCCCCGGCCGTGTCCGGGGAGGAGGCCGACGGTCCCCAGGAGGAGCACATCCAGGAATGGGCCGAGACCTACGTGCCCGAAGCGTCGGCGGAGGCGTTCGCCGAGTGGATCACGGCCGACTGGGAGACCTACGAGCCGGACGGTACATTCACTGTCTACGAGTTCCTGTGTGGGGCGTTGCGTGAGTGGCGCGGCGAGGATGGCGGCTACCCCGCCACCCCGGGCCCCAGGAGTTCATGAGAGTGAGCATCGGACCGGCCATCTCAGTCCAGGGCCGCGCCCTGTGACCAACCCCAGCGGGGCCCGACCGCCAACGCGGTCGGGCCCCGCCCGTGTTCACCCGTGGCCGAGCTTTTGAGTCCAGGCCCGCTCAGCCTCGCCGACGCCGACGGCCACGCGATCGCAGTTGAGGATGATGGCCCGGTGCCTCTCGCTGGCCATCCAGGTTTCCACGACCCGTTCGGCGCTCTGCTGCCCCCGCGCGACGGTCTCGGCAACCAGGTGCGGGTAACCGTGCCGGTCAGCGCGCTCCCGCGGCCCCTCCCCCTCAGGGCTCTCATGCGACAGGTAGTCGCGCTCGGCCATGTCCTGGCTGTGGTCCTGTGCGGCCGCGGCCAGGCGCTCATCCACGTGGACAGGCCCGCAGCCAGCGGACGCACGTTCGATGTTGACCAGCTCCACCACCACGTCCCGCTCATCGGGTTCAGGCAGGGCCGGGGTGGCGGCGGTGGTGAGCAGGCACCCCAGGAGCAGGGGCAGGAGGGTTCGACGCATGGGGTTTCCGGTCCGAGTTTGAGGCGGGTGTAGGCCCGAAGAATGAGGCGGGGCAGGGCGCGGGGAACATCCACCGATGCCACGCATGGTTACCTTTGAAAACCTATAGTGACGGGATGGGGTAGCGGGCGGTTCTTCCCCGAGCCCGGTCCACCGATTTCGGTCAGGTCCATCGCGTAGGGCTGAGTGCCCTGAACAGGTCCGGGAGCTCTACAATCCGTGTGCGGCCTGTCCGTATCCCGTCACCCGTTCATCCCAGCTCTCCCGGAGGTTCGATGTCCCCCACCCCCCCTACCGGCGAGGCTCCCCAGCCTCGCAGCGGCCGCCGGGGAACTGGCGGCCGCTGGCGGGTCTATGCCGGCCGCACCGCCCTGTGGACGGTCATCGTCATCGTGGGCGCCAACGGCACGGTCCGACTGGCAGAGCCGTGGCTCCCCAGCCCCGAACCCGCCCAGGCCCAACCCCAGGACGCGCAGGAGGAAGGGAGCAACTTCCCCGAGGACGCCGCCGGGAGCTTCGCCGCGAGTTTCGCCGAGGTCTACCTCCAGCCCACGGCCGAGGACGAGGGCGAGGAGGTCGGGGCGACCCTGGCCGACTTCGTCCCCGAGGACAGCGTTCGCCAGTACCTGTTGCCCGAAGCCGTCACCGGATCTGGCGTGCGCATCGTCCAGGTCCAGGCCAACGACGACCAGAACGCCCTGGTCACGGTTTCGGCCCTGGTCAACGGCGAGCCCATGCACCTGGAGGTCCCCGTCCACGCCAATACGTCCGGGACCGCCCTGGTGGTCTCAGGGCCACCCGCTCTCCTGCCAGCACCTGCCCAGGCAACGCTGCCCGAACCGACGAACCAGGACACCGACGGCCAGGCCCGCGATGCCATGGAGCCGGTGGTGTCGGGGTTCCTGGCCGCCTACGCCGAAACCCCCGAACACCTGTCCCGCTACGTCGAGCCCGGCGCCCGGGTGGCGGCCCTGCCCACCGGCACGTTCGCGTTCATCTCCCTGGACGACCTGGACGTGCCTCCTGGCTCAGCCGATGAACCGCGCTCGGCGCGGGCCACCGTCACCTGGCAGGTCGCCGAGGGCGCCGACACCGACACCCTGGTCCAGCGCTACGACCTGACCATGGTCGAGTCCTCCGGCGCCTGGTACGTGCGCGACATCCAGGGCGCCGTCCCCACCCGTTCCTGAACCCCCACGAGGGAGGCGCCACGTGGACCTGCCCACCTACACCAACATCTGGCGCATCGAAAAGCGCCTGTACAAGCTCTACGACTTCCGGCTTCCCATGCCGGTACCCGTCACCACCGGCACGATCTTCATCGCGTCGATGGCCGGATGGTGGCTGCTGCTGGCCCTGTTGCGTGTGCCGTTCGACTTCGGCAACGGCTGGCACCTGGTGTTGTGGGTGGTGCCCCCCGGGGTGCTTGCCGTCCTGGTGACCCGGCCCGTGGCCGAGGCCAAACGGCTCGGCGAACTTCTCGTGAGCCAGGCCCGGTTCATGACCGAGGCCCGCGTCTACGTGCGTATGCGCCCGGAGTACGAGCCCGCCCATGTCCACATCCAGGCCACCGTCTGGCACCAGGGCACCGCCCCCGACCGGCGCACGGCGACAGGGCGTCCCACACGGCGCCTGCGCACGGTCACCATCCCCCGTGCCCTCGCCCCCGCACCCCGGACCACCGCCGCGGCGCCGACCCCGGTCCCCGCGCACGCCGCCTGATACAAGGAGTGAACACCACGATGAAGGCCACCAGCGGGCGGCTGTCGGTCACCTACTTCGATGACCGGGTGCTGTTCAACGACACCGAGGCCTGGGCCTACTTTCGCCTGCCCACGGTGTCCTACGAGTTCACCACCGGCGAAGACCGCCAGGTGCTCGCCACCAACATCACCATCGCCCTGGCCGCCATCCGCATGGAGGACGCCGAGGTCCACCTCCGAGTCGCCCACCGCCCCTACCCGGCCGCCGACTGGGCCAACGCACTAGACGAGCGGGTGGTCCCCGGCCCCGGCTGGGAGGACTACCTCGACGAGATGTACCGGCACGTGTGGGCCGCGGACTTTTGGACCAAGGAGGTCTACCTCGGCGTCCGGCTCGGCCAACGCGGCGGCCGCGCCACCGGCGACATTCTCGGCCACTTCCGCGACCTCTACCTGCGGGCAGAACAGGCGCTCGGGCTGGAGGACCACCAGACCAACCCCGAGGAGATCGCCCGCTGGAGCGACCAGGCCGAACGGCTCGGCCGCGCCCTGGCCACCAGCTCCCTGCGCGCCCGCCACGCCACCTCCGATGAGATCGCCTGGCTGCTGGAGCACACCACCGCTGGCGTGGGGGACCGATACCAGCCCTCCGCTGTGGACCGCCGCGCCTGGGGACGCGGTGAGATCGAGCGCCTGGCCGACGGCATCATCCTGAACGGCCGGTCCATGCTCTGCCTGGAACAGCCCCAGGGTTCCACCTACGTGGCCTACCTGTCGTTCTCCCGCTTCCCGGACCTCATGGCCTTCCCCGACGGCGAGCCCTGGCTGTACTTCGCCGACTCGCTGCCCTTTGCGGTCGAGGTCTCCAGCCGGATGAGGCTGGTCTCCCCCGCCCGCGCCTCCCGGGACGTGGGCCGCAAGCTCGCGCACGCCCGTGACATGGACGCGCACATCGCCGAGGCCGGAGTGGAGGCGCCCATCGCGCTGTCCGAGCAGATCGACGCTGCCCGCATGCTGGAGCACGGCATCACCAAGGAGCGCATGCCGTTCGTCTACGGCTGGCACCGGTTGCGCGTGGCCGCCCCTACAGAGGAAAAGCTCATCTACCGCACGGAGGCGGTGATCGAGCACTACCGGGACATTGGTATCGACGTCGTCTTGTCGACGGGGGATCAGTACTCGCTGCTCAACGAGTCCCTGCCGGGCGATCGCATCCGCCTGAACGCCTACGCCCAGCGTCAGCCGCTGCGCACCATCGCCGGTGGGATGCCCACCGCCACGGTGGTGGTGGGCGATGAGATCGACGGTGCCGGGAACGGGTGGATCGGCCCCTACGTCGGTGAGACCGTCGACCACGCCCGTTCCATCGTGCACTTCGACCCGATGGTCGCCGCGGCCCGCAACCGCCCCACCGCCATCGCCATCACCGGCGAGCCTGGCGGCGGTAAGACCACGCTGGCGCTGCTGATGATCTATCAGCTGGCGATGCGCGGGGTCACGGTCGCCGCCATCGACCCCAAGGGCGACGCCGAGTCCCTCGTGGAGCTGCTCAAGCACCGCGGCCGCAAGGCGCGCACCATGTCGCTGGGTTCGGCCCAGCCCGGCCTGCTCGACCCCTTCGCCTTCGGTGACGACCTCGCCGCGAAGAAGACCATGGCCACCGAAACCCTGCGCCTGCTGCTGCCCCGCATGAGCGAGGAGCGCGAATCGGCGATGATCCAGGCCGTGGCGGCGGTCGCCAACCAGCCCCAGCCGTCCCTGGCCAAGGTCGTGGACCATCTTCTCGCCCAGGACGGGGACGCTTCCCGCAACCTGGGCGCGGTCCTGGGCTCGATGGCGGAGATGCGGCTGGCCTCGCTGTGCTTTGACCCCCAGGGCGAGACCCAAATCGACACCGAGGGGTGGACCACCGTGTTCACCCTGGGCGGGCTCTCCCTGCCCGACTCCGGCACGGCCAGGGACGAGTACTCCTACGAACAGCGGCTGTCCGTCGCACTGCTCTACCTGGTCTCGCAGTTCGCTCGCCGCCTGATGAACGGCCTGGACCGGCGCCTGCCCAAGGCGATCTTCCTGGACGAGGCCTGGGCGATCACCTCCACCCCCGAGGGCGCCAAGCTGGTCCCCGAGGTCTCCCGAATGGGCCGCTCGCGCAACACCGCCCTGATCCTGGTGTCCCAGAACGCGGGCGACATGCTCAACGAACAGGTCACCAACTGCCTGTCCTCGGCGTTCGCCTTCCGCTCCAGCGAGGCCCAGGAGGTGGGCAACGTGATGGCGTTGCTCGGGGTGGCCGACGATGACAACCATCGTGCGGTGCTGCGCAACCTCGGCAACGGCGAGTGCCTGTTCCGCGATCTGGACGGCAGAACGGCCCACATCGCCGTGGACCTGGTCTCTGAGGAGGTGCTGAGGCGGCTGGACACCAACCCCACCCGTCAGCCCCCCAAGGAGGCGTCCGCAGCCCGGGAGCTTGTGGAGCCCGAGGGGATCGAGGACGACCAGGAGTGGGCGTCGGTGGGCTGATCCGGGGCGGTCGGGCCGCTGGGCGCGGGTCAGTAGACCACGGTCAGCGGCGTCGGCTCTTCGTCCTGGATCTGCCACAGCTCGCGGGTGAACTCCAGCTGCACACCCGTGCCGGTCGGATCCTGTTCGGGGACGCCCGTGAGGTAGCCGGTCATGACCGCTTGTTCGCGGTACTGCCACGCCGCCGACACTGCCGACTCCACATCGGGCTGGTCGGTACACGGGTGCCCCGGACGGTGCGGGGCCCACCGCAGCGGTCCGGCCGCGCCCACCGGCTCTACGGCCAGTGTGCGTGGCGCCGACCACGACACCGACTCGCCTTTACTCTCGCCCTGGTCCTCAGGGTCGAGGGTGTTCACCAGGGTCAGTGTCAGCGGCACCGTGACCGTGTTCTCTGGGGAGGCCAGATCGCATTCTCCGCCGTCGGAGATGCTGGAGCCGAACTCCACGGTCACCTCATAGTCCACGCCTCTCAGACGGTCGTTTGAGACGCCGTTATAGAGCACGTGGACCTGTGTGCTGGCCGACGGAGGCGCCGGGGCAGGATCCTGTTCCGGCGCTGGTGAGGGATCACCCGAGGGCGAGGCACACCCGGTCGCGATCAGGACCACCGCCAGCGGCGGCACCAGCCGCGAAAGGGCATCGTTCATGATGCCCCACCGTAGCGGGACCAGCACACATGTGCAGGCCCACCCCGAAGACCATCACTTGGAAGAGCCTCGATGTTCAACTCCCAGACCGACCGGCCCCTGTCCCGACGCGGTACCACCATCGCCATCGGCGTGGTGGTGGCGATGTTCATGGGAGTGGGCCTGTTCAGCATCATCAGCGACAGGCTCAGCTCCGACCCGGACCAGGAGCAGGCCCAGGAGCAGGTTGTTGAGCCCCAGCCCTTCCTCGAACCGCAGACACCTCCCGCCAACGGCGCCATAGACGAGGTCGACGGGTGGTTCCCCCACAGCCGCGGAGAGTTCGCCGAGGCCGGCGGGCGGGCTGCGGATTTCGTCGCTGACGTGGCCACCGTCGACTCCGGCCGAGACGACTGGGACAGCCACACCGAACGGGTCGGGGCATGGGCCACCGATTCCTACGCCGTCACTCTGACCACCCCCGACGGCATCGCCGAGGGCCCGTGGCGCGTGCTGGCCCGCGATGCGTCGGTGGCTTGGACCGGCGCTGCCAGCGTCACCGAGGTCACCTACTTCGACCCCACGACGGTCACGTTCGTCGTGGCGGCCGAGTCCGAGCCCAACACCGGCGAGGAGCCCACTGACCTCGGAGAGTACGGCGTGACCATGACCACCACCCAGGGTGGCGGGTGGCGGGTGGAGCGCGCCGAACAGCTGTGATCGCATCAGATGCGGGAATCTCGCATCTGATGCAATACGCACGGTTAGTCGATGAACGACACGTGGACATGATCATAATGGTTCTCAGTAATGGAACCACGGTCGTTCATCCCACACCAGATACCAAATGACAAATTGGAAACATTGGCACTGTAGGAGGTTCGCCCTCCGTCGCAGCTGGTGCGATTGGGGTGCCAAATGGACTGATACCAGATGATGTATCGCACGCCAAGCTCGGAGTGATTGTTCATGACGTACTCAGTGATCATATCACCCAGGCGTTGGGCATCCCCTGATGAAAAAGTCCCCCCTTTCGATGTCATGTAATCACAGGCTTGGCCTGTGAAATGCTGACCACCGTCATTTTTGGAACGTTTACAGTTTCCGCCGTGGTCCAACCGTGGCCGGAAGTTGTCCACGATCGCCCTGTGACCCGCGCAGGTGAGCGGCGTGATGTTGCCCGGCCCGAACGGCGGATCATCCAGGATGCAGGGCTCCAAATGTAGCTGGCCGCTCAGGTCACCGACGGCGTAGGCCGGAGCCTGACCGGAGATGCCGGTGTTCTCAGGGCACTCCACGGTAGCCATAATGACCTCACCGCCGGTACCGGCGGTGAAATCCCCGTCCCGGTACTGATTAGCTTTGGCCATGGCCGTGGGAACATACCCGTCCACATCGGCCCCGTAATACCGGACCAGTGCCTTTTCAGGGTTAGTGTTCACACCCTGGTCGGTGAGTTTATGCGCTGCGCTCCACACGGAGTGCTTGGGGTCCAAGCGCTCTTTGAGAGGAGGCTTTCCCTTCTCCCCAGTTTTGTCCCCGTAGTACAAACCATGATGTTCCCAGGCCGCAGGGATAAATTGCATCGGCCCCAATGCGCCAGCACCGTTTTCCGTATCTACGGCACGATTGGTATTGTGCGTGCTTTCCTTAAACCCGACCGCTGCCAGCAAAGCCCAGTCCATGCCCCATGCCTCGGCCACATCCTGGTAGATCTCCAGCATGTCGGATGGAATCTCGTCCGTAGCCACCGTGCTCACGCTGGCCTGTTCGACTGACCCGGACGGTTGGGTGCTCCCCTCCGAGCAGGCTTGCGAACCGCCCCCGCCCTGGAGATAGGTCATCGCGGTGAGCTGCTGCGCGGCCACCGCCAACGCGAGCACGCACGCCCCGAGCCCGACGCCGACCCCGGCCAGACCCCCTTTGGCCCCCATCACGCACCCCCGCCCGTACCCCTACGGCGCTGCTGTGCCCGCGTAGACCGGCGCAGGTTACGCGGGATGCGCTTGGGGGTCGCCGGTGCCGCAGGCGCCGGCCGCTTGCGCGGAGCCTGGTCCGGCTGCCGGTTACCCCCCACCCCATGGCCCGCCTGTCCTCGCAACACCTCCAGGTAGGTCGGCTGCTGGCGGCTCGGCGCCTGAGCACTACGCCGCGGCGAGGTGCGGTTGCGGCGGGCAGTCGGTCGAGACGCCCCACCCCCCTGACGCACCCACTCGCGGGGAACCCGGCCTTGGCGCCGGTCTGGTGCGTTCTGTCCAGCACCTCCCCCTGCACCTGCACCGCTCCCGGCACCCCCGTCGGGGGCTCCCGCCACCTGCCCGGCACGCTCCCGGTTGCGCTGCTGGCCCCGCTCCAGCGCCTGCGCATCGTCCGCGCGGATCTCCTCCACCCTGTTCTGATGGTTGACCGCGCGCCGGGCCGCCACCTCCCGCTTAGCGGGGTTGGACACCGCCGCGCGGAACGCACCTGTGGCGGCTCCCGCGCCCACGGCCCACGGAGCCTTGACCGCGCCCTTGACCGCGCCGATGGCGGCCCGCTGCATCCTGTCCTTGGTCATGGAGTAGCCGCCCCCCTGCGAAGGAGCGTTATCGCCGGAGAACGACACGTGCGTGAGCGTGCCCCACAGCGGATCCTTGAACTTCAGCACCGCTGCGACCAGCGCGACCATGAGCACGAGCGCCAGGCCATAGGGGCGCACGGTGGAGATGATCGTGTTCAACGTCAACACCAACAAGAGCACCATGGCCATCCACATCCACTGTTTGATGACCAGCCCCACCAACAACTCCCACCAGCGCAGCAGGACCGTGCGCCCACGCCCAGGATGGATGCCCATCAGGAAGAAGAGCGGGGAGGTGAGCATCAGCAGGATGACGCCGAGCTTGCAGATCAGCAGGCCCACAGCGGCCGCCAGGATCAACAGGCCACCGGTCAGTGCAGCGACCAACCCCACCAGCGCGGCCATGGTCCGATCCCCGCCTTCCGCGCCCCGGAACATGTTCCAGGTGGGGGTGTGGGCGTCCTCGATCTCCCCGGAGATCGTTTGGAAATCGGCTTTCTTCTCCGATGCGAGGGTGTCGTAGTACTCATCAGTGCCGTCCTCGTCGGTGTTGAGCCCCACCGACATCGACTCGGTACGGGTCAGGGCCTGGGCTGCGATGAGGTCCCGGGCGTGGTCGCCGGCCAGTGCTTCGGCCGAGGGCCCCGAGCCGAACGTCCCGACGAGCCATGTCCGGCACACCAGCGATTCCCACACGTACTCGCTCTGCTGGCGGGCCACGAACTCGGTGTAGTCCTCATTGACGGCGCGTGTGATCTCGGGGGAACCGGGGATGCACCGCCCATCCGTACCGTCCCCGGTCACGTTGGTCACCGCCGCCGACATCACCTCATCACCAGTGGTGACGACGGTGTTCACCAACTTCATGAAGGCGCCCGGGGCCATGAGCACCCACAACCCCAGCGTGGTGGCCGCGATCATCCAGATCGCACCCTCAAACGTCAACGTGGCGCGTTTGCGCACCATCCCCCACCACGCCAAGGTGACGGCGCCCAGGATTGTCATGGCCGGAAGCAGCGGCCGCCAGATCGCATCGCGCATCTGTTCGACCACATCCACCACCACCTCCTCCAACGCATCCATGGGGGTGTCCACCGCAAAACGCAGCGCCTCGATAGCGGCCATATCGATACCGCGCGCCGCCCCCCACAAAATGTTGTAGAGGAAAGGCCAACCCTGCGTCCGCTGCTCATCGAAGCAGTCTTTGGAGTCGACAATGACAAACCACGTCGTGCCTGACATCAAGTAATTCTCATACAGCCCCTTGACGTCACCGCGGTCGATCACGTCCTGATCATTGAGGACAGAATCAACGCCCTGGCCGGTGACCTTGGGTTCCGGGGCGAGCTTTTCCTCGCACCAACTCAGGGCTGACGCCGAACTCGGAACGAGCAGCAGGCCGGCCACCAAGAGCATCAAAGTCAACACCAGGCGAGGGCCTCGCCGCTGAGGGGAACGACTCTGCCGCATGGGGGTTGATCCTTTCCGCGAGAAACCCCGGAACCTGAGCGGTCCCGGGGCGGCCCGCACACGTGCGGGGAACACGTGGTGGGTGGTGGCCTTGTCCTAGCTGGTGGGCTGCTTGCTGAACTCGGCGCCTACGAGCGCGGCCAGTTCCAGAAGCGCATCCTGAGTCGCAGGGCCGAGCTGGGCCATGTCGATCGCGCTGTCCTCAGCGAGGTGGTCATCCACCGGCACCTGGACCACGGCCCGCGAACGCGACCGGAAGTGCGCCAGTACCTGCCGCATGTCGATCTTCTTATCAACCTTCTCGCCCACCCGGTTGATCACGGAAATGGAATTACGAACCAATTCCTTATAACCGTTCTCCTCCAGCCAGTCCATGGTCTCAGACGCCTTCTTAGCGCCATTCACCGAAGTGTTGGAGACCACGATCAGCTGATCCGTGCGGTCGAGAACTCCACCCTTGCCCCGGATCACGTCGTGCAGGATTCCCGTTCCGCAATCCGAGATGCAGATCGAGTAGTATCGTTCCAGAATGTTTGTGACACGCTGAAAGTCGGACGCCGAGAACGCGTCAGTGACTTCGGGATCCTCGTTCGACGCCAGGACCTCCAGGCGGCTGGGAGCCTGTGAGGTGTAGCCCCGCACGTCGAAGTATCCGCGTGCCTCAGGGGCCCTCAGCAGGTCTTGGATGGTTTTGGAGGTCTCTGTTCGCAGCCTCCCCGCCAGGGTGCCCTGGTCGGAGTTGGCGTCGACCGCGATCACCCGGTCCCCGCGCAGCTGTGCCAACACCGCACCCAGTAGGAACGCGATGGTGGTTTTGCCCACGCCGCCCTTGATGCACAGCACCGCGATGCGCCGGTGCCCCCGCAGGTGCGTGGTCGCGGCCGCGCGTCGGGTGCGCCTCCACTGCTCGATCCGGGACTCACCGGGGTTGATCCGGCCCCGGGTCAGGCGGTAGGTCCACTGGCGCCAGCCGGAGCGGGGGACGTTCGCGGATGCGCGCGAGCGCATCAGCCGTTCAGTGGTCAGGTCCGCCGATGTCTCCGGAGCCGGGGGCGCAGCAGGTGTAGGGGGTTCACCTAGGAAGAAGGCACGGACCTGCTGATCTCCCGGAATGGATCCGTCGGGAGGGGAATCTGGGGAACGGGTGCCCCCATCCGTTTCGGCAGCAGGAAACAGCGGAGGGAAGACGGCCTCTGCCGGGTCCTGGTCCTGGTTCGGCAGCGGCTCGGCCCACAGGTCCACATGGTCCTCAGCACCAGGCTCCCCGACAGCAGCGGCAGGCGGAGGTTCCGACGGCGGACTGTAAGCCGGAATGCCCGGGACCGGCGGAGCATCGTCAGACGAAGGTGCTTTCTGCCTCTCCACCTCAGGTTCGGGCTCCACCTTGGGCTCTGGAGGTGTCGGTTCAGTGCGAGACTCCGCGGCCGGCGGCGTAAGGGACGTTCGTGGTGGAGCGTTGCCCGGCACCCGTCCCCCAGGCCAGGTCATGTTGCTGCCTCCCGGAATCAGTTCGTCCGAGGACGGCAGATCCAAGTTGTTCGCCCCGTTGTAGCTACTACTCACAGTAGATCCCCCCTTGCAGTGAGTTTCAGATGGCGGCAGGTGCGCCTACTCCGTCGATACGCCCATCGCTCGGGCGATGGCCACGGCGATGACCTCGATGATGCCGGGGACGTAGAAGACGATCCCGATGAAGATCGCCAGGATGATGAACTGAGCGAACCGGGTGACCTCCTTGGTGAACAGGAAGAAGATCGCCACGATGGACACGATGACGAGGAAGAGCGGACCGAAGAAGCCGCGCAGGAAGTCCGCGAGGCCCCCGGTATCGGGGGCGTTGGCATCGGCCAGGAGGAGCACAGGCCCCAGGTCGAGCGCGCCGACAGCAGAGAGCATGGATGGATCGATTCTGGGAGATAGGGGAACGCGGGGAGGGGGCGCAGGAGAACAGGCGGCGGTGCCAGCTTCAAGGCCGGGTAGTCCCGCGACCTAAGCTCATCGTGCCGAGCACGTTCGTCGTCACGAGCGCGTGCACGTGCACCTCCGTAGATTCATGGGACGATCCTAACGGGTTTCGGCCCCCCCATTATCTGCCATCGTACGACTCCGGAGAGTGACTATGGTGTGGTCGGGTGGCCTGTTTTGAACGCCTGGCGAGGACGCTAGCAGGGATGGCAGGGAAAAGCGGACATGGGGGCACACATCGCCCATGGCCGGAATCGGTCACCACGAAAGTTCCCCTGACACGCCGGAAAGCGACCCCACGTGTTTCTGATATCTGATAGGAATGGGGTCATGAGCACATCCGGCAACACGGGTGATCGCCCTACCAGGAAGGGCGGGCGCCCCAACAAAGGCCCGCGCCACCCGCGTCTACTCCGGTTCAAGACCAAGGTGAACACGGCCCTGGAGAAGGCTGCGGAAGCCAAAGGCGTCTCTGTACAGGAGTACCTGGACCAACTGGTCGAGGAAAACGTCAAGTCCTTCATGGACGACGAGGAAGAGCAACTGATGAGTGCCTAGACACACGTGAGGCCCGGTCGGAGACCGGGCCTAAGCCACGAGATTGAAGTAGAGACCGCGTCGCCTGCCACAGCCAGCGATCTCTGATTCATAGATTCACACAACTAAACCCAGGTGAGCAGTTTGCAGCTGTTCACCACCGCAGTCCGGTTTGCAGGCCGGTCTGCGCCGAGGGGGCCGTTTGCAGCGGTCCGCCTCTGCCGTTTCGCCTTCCCTCACCGGGCGGGGCCTTCGGCGTGTAGTACCCAAAACAAGTACCCAACGGAGCCGATCATACATGACGCCCCCGGGTCTGGCCGAGTATGCCCGGAAACCGGGCAGGAGAAGCGTGTACAGCGGCGTACAGACGTCTCCAGGCCGGACCTGTCCCCCGATGCCGACGCCCGCGCCGAGCAGGTGTGGGAGGAGTTCACCCGCTGGCACGCTCCGCGTGGTCGCGTGCGGTGTGACGTGCGCACCGAGTCCGGTGCGTGGGCGCACTCCTACGACGACGAGGTGCGCGTCACCGCGGCCCCGCCACAGGGCCCGTACGCCATCTACCTCGCGGACAGGCGCGGCCGCTTCAAGTTCGTGGTGTTCGACTTGGACGCCAAGGCCGTCGGCGCGGAGCAGGTGCGCACCGATGCGGCGTTCCTCGCCGAGTACCTGGACGACGCTGGTTTGGCCTACCTGGTGGCCGCCTCAGGTTCGGCCGGGGGTCTCCACCTGTGGGTACCGGTCAACGACCCGCGAGCGGCTGGAGCCCCGGCGTCCCTGGTGGCGCGCATCGCGCATGCGGCCAAGCACCGGTGCTCGAGCGTGGACAAGTCCCCGCTGACCAACCCGAAGATGGGGTGTGTGCGTCCGCCGGGTGCCCCGCACCGGTCGGGCGGGTACTCGCGGCTGATCGAGCCCCGCGACCCGGTCGCGGCCGCCGCCTACGCCGACGCCGCCCCCAACACCCTGGAGCGCCTGGAGCGGTTCGCGGAGGCCCTCGGCCCGGTGCCCGTCGAGGAGGACCAGGAGACGGCCGCCGGTTCGGGCGGGATCATCGATACCGAGGCGGTGCGGCTGGTCGGCCGACGCCGGGAGATGTCGCAGGTCACCCGCGAGCTGCTCGCCCAGGCCCCCGAGGCGGACGCCTCCGCGCACCTGGCGCGGATCCTCACTGGGTTGGCGCTGTCCCGCTGGAGCCTCGCCGACGTACGGACCGCATACGCGCGGCGTCCGGACGCGCCCGGGTGGGCGCACGTGCGCAGCCAGGCCACGGAGTTCGGGCGGCGCCCGCGTACCGAGGCCGCCCAGCACGCGGTGTTGGACCGCCAGTGGCGCCGTCAGGTCGCCTACGCGGCCCGTCTGCCCCGCAGGGAGCAGCGCACCCAGGACACGCCGCAGGTGTGCGCGCTGGTCGAGATGGTGTGGAGTATCGAGCAGGTGGCTGCGGCCACCGCCGAGTTCGGGCACTGGTGGCGTTCCCAGTCTGGGGCCAGCGACCGCAAGGCGGTCCACCATGTGGCCCAGCTGGCGCTGGAGGCGCTCACGGACACGGTCGAGGTCGACGGCCGCCGTCTGGCCGACGCCACCGGGATGGTCCATTCCACCGCGGCCCGCGCGCTCGGGCGTCTGGTGATGGACGGCCGCCTCATCCTCATCGAGGAGGGCGAGGGTCGACGCGCCCACACCTACCGGATCGTTCCGGCCACCGAATGGGCTGTGCAGCAGGTGCGTGAAGTTCCCAGTGTGCAGGGTGGGACACAAGCGACCCCAGCGCCTGCGGACTGCCCCCCGGACCTGACCCGCGAGGCCCTGCTAACCCGCATGCGCGCACGCTCCGACCACGCCGCGCACGACGTATGGACCGCACCGCGCCCACAAGGCACGGGAGGGCTCGGCCGCCACGTGGAAGCCACCGCGGCCGCGGTGGAGGAGACCCCGAAGAACACCCACCCTTACGACGTAGAATTTCTGACCCGGCGCACCGGCTACACCCCGGACACTATCGCCCGCCACCTGCGCACACTCGCATCCTGGAACCTGGTGGCCACCAATCCCACTACCAGCCACCTGCGCACACTCCCCGAGCGCTACGACGACGTGGCCCGAGCCTTGGACGTCGAGGGCACCCGCGCCCGGCGCATGGCCCACTACGAACACGAGCGCCGGGTGTGGGCCGCATGGGTTGCTGAGGTCGAGGTCCTGCGCGCGCCCCGCGGCTCCCTGATCCAGATGACCGGACGCCGCCGCACCCCCTACCCCCGCACCCCAGATGGACGCCCCGACCACGCCGCAGCCCGCGCCCAGGCCCTGGCAGCCGCCGCGTGAGTCCCACCACCGCGGCCGCCGATCCCGAGGAGCACACCACCATGACCACCCCACCCGAGCTGGCCGAGCACCCCGACGTGGTGAACACCCGCCGAGCCCTGCGTGATCAGCTGGAGCGCATGGGCCCCGACGAACAGGACCAGCGCGCCGACCTCCAGGAGTTGCTGGAGCTGCTGGAGACCGACCCCACCGTGGCCCTGTTCGCCCCGGCCCAGCGCACGATCGCCCTGGTCCAGGAACTGGCCCGCCAGCGCACGCCCCTGGCCCGACAGGTGGCCCTGGCGCGCGAGCACGAGCGGTTGAGGGCCGACCCCGCGCGCAACGCGCGGGCCCTGAACCGCCTCGGCAAGATCAACCCCCTGGCCATCGAGGAACACGCCGCCCTGCGCACCCGCACCGCCGAGCTGCTCCAGGAACTGCGCACCTTGGCCGACCCCGCGTGGACCACCCCCCAGCGGCGCCGGGCCCTGGCCGACGAACGCATGCCGCCCCTGGACGGCACGTGGGGACTGTCCGCCCTGGCCGACCAACTGCGTCGCAGCGTGCGCGATGCCCTGGCCATCGATCCCACCCACCCCCAAGCCCTCCACCTGGTGACCCTGGCCGAGGCGATCGAGAACGCCCACCCCGACGCCCAACCCCACCCGACCCCGTGCGCCGGGCCCGGATGCACCCAACCGCTCCCGCCGGCCGACCGGGGACGCCAGCGCCGGTACTGCTCACCGCCGTGTCGAAACCAGGCCCGCCGCGCGGCCGCAAAACGCTGACACCGCCGTGTCCGGCGCGGTAAACTCCTGGTCTAGGACGACCCGCCCCACCCGGGGCAGCGCCCCGAGGAGCCCGCGGCCACCGCTACGGCGGCCCCCGGCACCCGAACTCCGCCCGGTCACCACGGTGACCACGAACCAGCACCACGACGAGGAGGACACGCACCGACACCGCCGCACCCGCCCCGAGGCGCCACCACAGCCGAGCCGCCCGGGACAAGCGAAAAAACGGGTCGCGGCCGCCGCCAGCATGCGGCATTTTTCTTCAGCTAATTTCTGGAATACTAGAAACAGTATTCCAGAAATAGTAGGGTGGGTGTACACCCACTCCGAGAGGATCGTCCGTGACCGAAACTCCGCCCGAACCGCCCGCCACCGATCACGAGCCCGAGCACGGCTGGTGGCCCCACCGGTGCGCCTACTGCTCCGGGCTCATCGAGCGCACCCGCCCCGCCGAGGGCGCCGGACGCCCGCCGAACTACTGCTCCCGCCGCTGCCAGAACGACGCCAAGGCCGCTCGGGTGCGCGACAAGAACTCCCCTGGCCTGCTCGGCACCGTGGCCCGCGCCGAAGAGATCATCGAGCGCCTGGACCAGGTCGGCGAGGGCATCCGCAAGGAACTCGCCGAACTGGCCTCCCCCGCCGGCCTGGAGTCGCAGATCGCCGCCGCGCGCGCCGAGGCCCAGGGCGAGGTGGCCCGCGCCACCCAGGTCGCCGAGACCGCCCACGCCGACGCCGCACAGGCCACCGCCCGCGCCGAGGCGGCCGAAGCCGCCCAGGCCGCAGCCGAAGAGGTGACCGAGCGCGCTCTGACCGACCGCGACCAGGCCCAGCGCGAGGAGCGCGCCGCCCGCAGCGAGGCCGCCCAGGCCCAGGAGACCGCCACCGCGGCGACCGCCCGCGCCGAGGCAGCCGAGCACGAGCGCGAGATCCAGGCCGCCGACGCCGACCGGCAGCGCCGCGCCGCGGCCGCCGCCACCGAGCAGGCACAGGCTGAGGTCGAGCGCCGCCGCACCGCCGAGGCCGAGGCCGAGCGCGCCCGCACAGCCGAAATCGCCGCCCGCCAGGACGAGGCCACCGCCCGCGCCGACGCGGCCGCCGCCGAGCGGCGCCGCCAGGAGGCCGAGACCGACCGTGAGACCGCGCTGGCCCGCGCCACCCAGGCCGAAGACCAGCGTCGCGCTGCCGAACGCGACCGCGACCAGGCCCAGCGCGAGGAGCGCGCCGCCCGCAGCGAGGCCGACCAGGCCCAGGAGGCCGCCACCGCGGCGACCGCCCGCGCCGACACGGCCGAGGCCGCCCGCGTGGAGGCGATCGAGGAGGCCCAGCGCCTGCGCCAGGCCGTGGCCGCCATCGAACACGAGTTGGCCCAGGCCCAGGAGGCAGCCCAGCACCAGGCCGAGCGCGCCGACCGCGCCGAGGGCGAGCGCCAGCGCGAGGCCCAGCGCGCGACCACGGCCGAGCACCGGCTCCAGCGCGCCGAGGGCCGCGCCGAACGCGCCGAGGAGCGCGCCGACCGAGCCGACCGCGAGCGCGTCGCCGAGGCCGAGCGTGCCCGGCAGGCGCAGGACCAGGCCCGCGAGGCGAACGAGGCCCGCGCAGCAGCCGAGGCCGAGCGCGACGCCGCTCAGGCCGCCCGTGCGGAGACGGTCGAGCGCGTCGCCGACTTGGAGCGGCAGCTCACCGCCGAGCGCACCGGCCGACAGCACGACATCCAAGAACTGCGTGAGCGAATCGAGCGGCTGCGCGCCAACACTTCTGATGAGGGAGACCAATGAACGAACAGGACATCCGCGACCGCGTCGCCGAGATCGCCGCGCTCAACGACCGCGGCGAGCACGACGCGGCCCGAGAGGCAGAGCACATCCTCTACCGGGAGTTGCTGCTCTGGATCGCCAATGGGGTCGAGGATCCGGCCGGACTCGCCAAGGTCGCGACCGTCGCGACCCTTCAGGAAGCATTCCGCGCGGACGCAGAGAAGCCGCCCGCCGACTCCCCACACAGCCCGGAGGGCCGCCGATGAACACGACCCCCACGGACACCACTACCGACACCACCGACACCGCCGAGCAGGACCAGCAGGACGACCAGGCCCCCGCACCCGCGCAGCCCCATACCGAGGAGGCACCCGCGGTCACCGCCCCCGCACCGCGCCGGCACGTCGAGGCGGTCCCCGCAACTCTGGCCGAGGCCGCCGCGGCCGATGCCACAACCGATCTCGCCCGCACCGACACCAGCAACGCCGCTCTGGCCGGCCTATCCGGTGTGCTGCTGACCATCCTGGTCGCCGGGGCCGGACTGACCAGCGCAGACGGGGGGTTCCCCGTCGTGGCGCAGGCCGCCATGGGCGCGGCCGCCGCCGTCCTGGCTGGCGTGCTGGTCATCCTCGCGGCCGCCATGTGGCCCCGCCACGGAGGCGTCGGCGGCGTCCCCCACTACGCGCGCCTCACCGGCACCGAACTCGCCGACGAACTCGCCCAGGCCGCTGCGGACCCGGCGGCCGAGGCCCGGTGGCACGCCGAGCGCGCCACCGCCAAGGCCCGCATCGCCGTGCGCAAACACGCTCACCAGCGAGCCGCCGCCGCAGGGTTGGCCCTGGCCGGTGTGCTGCTGGCCGTGGCCACCATCGTGACCATCACGCTCACCTGACATGGAGGAGACCCCGATGGCACCCCCGAGCCGCACCCGCGCGGCCCACCCTCGCCGCCGCACCACACCCACCACGCGCCCGGTCGAGGACGCCCCGGCCCCGTCCCCCGCCGAGCACGCCACGGCCGCCCGACACCCGGAAGGGTCACCCCATGCCTGATTTGTTCGGTGGCCTGGTCCCTGACCCACAACCGCAGGAGGGCACGGAGCCGTCTCGGCGCCGACGCGGCTCCGTCCCGCGCCTGCCCGCCGAGATCTGGCACCAGCTGTTGGCGTGCGAGGAGACCGCGAGCGCCTACGCGGCCGCCACCTACCGGCGCGGCGAGGACCAATGCTGGCCCTGGTGCTCAGCGCTCTCAGACTCAGGCCACGGGAAACTCAAAGCCGGACGCGCCGCAGGAGGCGCAGCCGGGCGTACGGTGAGCGCCCACGTTTACGGCTACCAGCTCCACCACCAACGGCTGATCACCCCGACCCTGGCCGTCCCTGATCCGGTCGTGGCACACGCTTGCGACGAACCGAGTTGCCAGAATCCCAACCACTGGCACCTCATAAGCCGCGCCGAAAACCTGCGTGACTTCCACCGCCGCAAGGGCGCGTGGCCGCTCAACGACATCCGGACCGGTCCTGGCCGCAGGAGCGTGCGCGCCGAGGCGTTGCGCGAGGCCGTCCGAGGAGCGTGGGCCGCCCGCGATCAGGTCCGGGCCCTACGAAGGCGCGGTGAGCCGGTCCCAGCGGAACTGGAGGCCGCCGCCGACGTCGAAGCAGCCTTCCACCGCGCGAGCGAGGCCGGACGGCCGGAGGAACCACTCCGCCTGTTCTGATCCGTGCTCCCCCAGGGCCCCGGAGACCACACCGGGGCCCAGCAGAATGTGGTGCGCGACACATCCAAGAATTTCCCAATGTTGGTTATGAGCCATAACCAACTGTGCTAAGATGGTGGTACACCAAACGGAAAGGAGGTGAAAAGAACAGATGCGGGAAGAAATCATCAACGCCCTCATGGACAAGATGGCGTCCGCCGCTCGCCGCCAGGGTTTCCAGGTATGGCGGAACGTCGAGCAGGACTCGTGGCACTTCGGCCACGACGGCGTGTACGTCTCGGTCCAGGAGACCCCCCGCACCGGTGACGAGCTGATCCACCTGCTCGGCACCCTGCGCGGGCTCGGTCTGGTCTACCCCGAGGAGTAGGCCGACCCCGGGCCGCCCCAGCCAGGGGCGGCCCGCCCACCGGTCGTTGACAGTCCCGCAGCACAAACGCGCAGAAGTGGAAAAGGAAACAGAAAAGGAGGGGCCCTACGATGTGGGTCATTGAAATCGGAATATCAGGAATCCCCACACCGGTCGAATCCGAGACGCGCGAGCGCGTCGAGGCCTTGGGCCGGGCCGCCCCGGCAGGGGGGCGCACGCGCTACGACGCCGCTCGGGGCACGCTAACCGTACGCAGTCACCAGGACCACGCCGATCCCCTGGAGGCCGCCGCCACGGCCAAGGAGCGCGCCCTGTCCGCGGTGGAGGCCGCTGGCGTCACCGGGGCGCAGGTGGAGGCCCTCACTGTCATGACCGAGGCCGAGGAAGTACGGCACCTGATGTACCCCGAACCCTTGGACGTGGTCGGCACGACCGAGGCCGCCCGCATCCTGGACGTCACCCAGCCCCGAGCCAGCGACCTTCTCCGCGAGGGGTCGCCCCGGCGCGACCCCCAAGCCCCGACCCCGATCGTGGTGACCAAGGCCGGTTCGCTCTACCTGCGCAAGGCGGTGGAGCGCTACGCCGCCACCCGCAACACCGACCAGATCCCGTGGAAGAACAGCTAACCTCACTCCGGGGGCCTGCTGCTCTACCTGGTTGAGCAGCAGGCCGCACACCCGAGACCGCCGACGACCCCGCCAGGGCCGTCGGCGGTTTTCGTGTTACGCCCAGCCTCGCCGTTCCTGGCCACTCACCGACACCACGAACACAAAGGGTCGCAAGCCCCCGGGCACCAGCATCACCAGCTGGTTCGGTACGCACCGAAGCTGTAGCGTCGAGCAGGGATCAGCGGATCGGTCCAGGGCTGGTGGTACCAGGGGCTCCGCGCCCCTGGACCCCCGCATCCCGGTCGGGAACCCGGCGCCGACCGGACGTGCGCGACCTCGGCGAGCAGGCGCCGGAACCCCGCCCGGACCAGGCAGAGCGGGCCCCGCGCACTGGAAACAGCAGCTCAGGGCAGGCGTTCGATCACCAGCGCGGCATCCAGCGCCAGCAGCGCATCAGGTTCGGCCGTGACCACCGGCCAGGCACGGGCGCGAGCACTCAGAGCGACCTGCGCGACCGCAGTCGCATCCCCCGGTGGGCGCCGACGGGCCCGTGCCAGCAGGTCACCCGCGCGCACCGCCGTCTCGGCGGTCAGCTCATCGACCACGATGGGGGCGAAGTCGACCAGTTCGGTCAGCTCGGCCCGCGCGGGTTCGGACAACTGGCCCCGCGCGGCCAGCAGAGCCGCAGCCGGTACAGCCAGGACCAAGGCGCCGGAGCGTTGGGCGGCGCCCACCAGGGCGCGCGCGTAGATCCGGCCGGTGGCGTAGGCGGTCAGCGCCGTCACGTCCAGGACGCGGCCGCCGATCACCGAGAGGCCGGTTCGAGCCCGAGGCGTTCCATCATCTCGGCGATCTCGCCGTCCAGGCCCCAAGAGTCGACCCGCCGGGACGTCTCCTGGACAGAGAGTGTTCCGGGGCGCTCAGCCGCGCGTACCGCGGCGAGGTCGCCCTCACGGTCGAGCGCGGCGAGCGCCTGGTCAGCCTCACCGGCGGTGATCTCACCGGAGTCCAGGCGTCGCCGGAGTTCCTCGCGCGGGTCTGCGTTGGTCATGTGCCCCAGTGTAGGACGTGCTGTGGAAGCCGTCAGGAGGGCGTTGAGGAAGAAGTTCGTCCGGAAGGACCCCAGCACTCCAAACTACTGATATATTCATATTGAAATTGTGGCAGGGAAGACCGACGCCCTTCCCCGCGGCGGCATCCTCGTCATCCGCGCCGAGTGGGGCCGACGAGGCCGCCGGCCTGTTCGGGCATGAAAGTGGCGGCCGAGGAACCCAGTCTGCAAGAGACCAAGCCGACACCCACGACCGCCGATTTTCCGCCCACACGCAAAACACTGATCTCTGGAGGCCGGAACCTCAGAACAGAGTCCGCAGTGTGGTCCGGTCACATTACCACGGGTCCGCCGGCTTCTCCGGCGGCCGAACCGAAGGAGCCAGGACATGAGCGCGACACCACCCCAAGACCAACTCGGTGTGCTCCGATGGGCCCAGCTGAACGGGTTCCCCTACGCCAAGAGGATCGCACGCGATGCCCAGGCCCACACCGAGGCGCTGGAGCGGTGGCTGGACGAACGGGGCCTGAGTCGCGACATCCTGGCCGATCTCCCCGAGACCCCCGTGACGCTGGACCAGTGGGCGCAGTTCATCGAGGAGAACCCGGTCACCGTCAAGTCGTGGCAGCGCCGACCGGACTGGAACGTGCGCCCGCAGGTGGCCGGTCCCCGATGGGCCACCAGGCGCAGGGGGAAGGCTCCCGACGTCTACAGCCTCACCGAACTGGAGGCCTACCCCCGCCCGCGGGACCGACGCATCGACCCGGAGCTGTTCGAGGAGGGCGAGCACCTCACCCTGTACGCCATCGCCGTGCGCGCAGGGTTGGAGCACGCCGAGGACCTTTACAAGTACCGCTACCGCGGCTACGAGGGGTTCCCGCCGCCAGTCGAGGGCAAGGCGTCGGCCGAGGAGGGATCCGCGACGCAACCCCATGCCCAGGAACTGCACGAGGCCCGTGCAGTCGCCGAGTGGTTCAACCGCCTGCCCGGACGTCGGGGCCGGCGCGCCAGGTGAGGCCCGCATGCGCGCGACCGGTCGAAGCCGTGGAGGCGCATGTCCATGTGCGTGGCGCCCAGGAGCCAGCTCGGCGCCGGCCCGGTGCCGCGAGACGACGGTGACCAGCCGGAGGGGACAACGAAGGCCGAAGAGAATCCGGCATGGATTCTTTTGTTTTCGCTGGTGGGTGTGGTTCAACCACGCCCCAACTACTGATATACTCATATTGAAAGAGCGGCAGGGGAGACCGACACCCTCCCCCCGCACCGCCCACCGCGAAACGAGGCAGGCATGTCCCCGTACCAGCACGACCACGAACGACTCGCGTGGCTGATCTTCACCATCGAGCAGGACCTCGGCGAGGGCCGAACCTCCCGAGCCAAAACCTCCCTGACCGAGGGGTATGAGATCTACCAGCGCCACGGCGTGGCCGCGAACCGGATCCTCATCGACCGCCTGGAGAAGCTCAAGGAGCGCCAGAACCGCATGAGCCAGGCCCAGGCCCAGGAGCTGACCCTGCGCCACTACCAGGGTGACGAGCACGGCCAGGGCCTGCGCGGCGCACTCCAGGGCTACGGCGTGCACGTGAGCATTCACGTCGAGGAGTCCGACAACTACGACCACACCGTGCGGTTGCACATCGGATACGACGACGAATCCTCGTTCAACCCGGTCATCGAGGTCGAAGGCGAGGCCTCCACCGGAGGTCTCGGCCAGTGGTTCACCCTGATCCCCTAGATCCTGCCGAGCCCGCGCCGAAGGCCTCGGCGCGGGCTCCAGCCCCTGAGGGGGAGACCGACACCCTCCCCCGCCGCCCATACGAGAGGAACACCCCGATGCAGCACCCCGCCCACAACCCCGAGCAGGTCACCGCCCTGATCGCGGCGGCTGACCACCCGCTCGGCGAGGTCCCCCAGCCCGTCCCCGGGATGGAAGAGCAGGGACTCACCTTCAGTTACCGCATGGTTGAAGGCGCTGGAGAGCGAAAGGTCGAATGGCTCACCGAACGGGGGTGGAGGGAAGCCCAGTGCCTGTACATCCTGGCCGACCTGGAGACCCCGGGAAAGCTCGGCCAGGCTGACCGCCTGCGCGCGGACCTGATCAACGAAGAGCAGCGTATGAAGGCCCACTACCTCCGGGGTCACCTGGTGACCCTGGCGTTTGGCCTGCTGTGCGTCGACAACGCGATCAAGTACCCCACGAGCGAGCGCGACCCGTGGTACCGGCTGGAAACGCGGCTGGACCGGTCCGTGCGCAGCCGTCTGCTCAACGAGGCGGTGAAGCAGATCAACGGGGGCGCGGACGTCTTGGAGTCGGGCGGCTACGAGGACGCGGCGCGCGAACTCATCGCTCAGGTGGTCATCCACCTGGACGACGAGGGCGGGGCTCGGTCGTTGGCCCACGACGCCGACATGCCCGAGGCGATCGAGCGCCGAGCTGAACACCGGCGCGGCCGCCGAGGCTGACCCGTTCCCCGACCCCTGCAAGCCCGTGCCGGAGAGAATCCGGCGCGGGTTTTCGTGTTTTTGCTGGTGGTTGTGGTTCAACCACACCCCAACTACTGATATACTCATATTGAAAACGCGGCAGGGGAGACCGACACCCTCCCCCGCACCGCCCACACGAAAGAGAGCACCAGAACATGACCCACGAACCCACCTTCGGCGAAAAGCTCCAGGCGCTGGCCGCCCTCAAGACCCGCGTGGCCACCGCCCGCCACCTGGTGGTCGCGCTCCAACAGGACCTGTCCGACCCGGTCACCGACCCGTGCGAGATGTCCTACCTGGAGAGCGTCGCGGTCGCCGTCTACGCGCGCGCCAGCGTCTGGCTCGGCGAGGACCCCGCCGTCCTGGTAGAGGAGGTGCGCGGCGTCGTTGAGGACGAGCGCAACGACGCCGACGGCCAGGAGGTCGAGCCGGAGGGACTGAAGTACCACCGGCCGAGCGAGGACTTCCCGCAGATGGTCACCTTCCTGGCCCACCGGGGCGACGTCCCCGCCCCGCGCGACCACGAGCAGGCGCGTCTGCTGTGCCTGAACGTCCTGGTGTGCCTGATGCACGCCGAGTACGCCGCCCACGGGACCGAGTGGGAGGTCTACGACGCTCACGAGCCGTTCGCGTTCTGACCGGCGCGCACGGGGTGCGGCCCGCAGGGGCCGCACCCCCATCCCAGACCAGCCCGACACGAAAGCAGACCCGTCATGTCCTACGACTCAGAGCGCCAGGTGTTCGCCCAGCTCATCGATGCACTCGGCGCGTTCCTGGAGGCGCAGCCCGACGAGCACGACCCCGACGAGACCGGGGGAAGCATCCACGTCCACATCGAAGACGGCCCCGACCTGTGCTTCCCCTACGTCAGGCGAGGAGACGCCGAGCGCCTCACCGAGCTACTGCGCACCGCGACCAACAGCCCAGCGGACAACGAGGACGCCCCGCCCGCCCCGACCCCCGAGGAGGAGCAGCGGCGCCGAGGTCTGAGCGAACACCTCAACGAGTTGCCCTACTGACCACCCAAACCCCGCGCCGGCCGACCGGCCGGCGCGGCCCACCCCCAGGGGGAGACCGACACCCTCCCCCACCGCCCACGCGAGAGGACGAACATGACGCACCAGGCCATCGACCCGCACCAGGGTTGGACCCCACTCCCCCGCCAAGACTCCATCACCCGCCGGATCAGCGCCGCGCGCGTGCTGACCCGGGATCTGACCCCGTGCGTCAACAGCGGATGGTTGCCCACCCCCGAGGAGGTCACCGCGGCCATCGGCCATGTCCTGGTGCTGTTGGACCACCAGGGCCAGGACGTGGCCGCCGCCCTGGTGCTGGTGCCCGGCATCGTCCGCAGCGACCAGGCCCAGAGCGCCGACGCCTACGGCCCCCACCGCGCCGAGCACTACGCCGCCGCCCCGGCCCTGTCCACCAGCGGCCTGTATGAGGCCGAGGTGTTGCTCGGATGGGCCCCCGAGGTGAGCATCCCGGGAGAGCCGCCCATCCGCCGCACCAGCGAAGCCGTCGCCGAGATCCTGGCCGGGTTCGTCCACCTTGTGCGACAGGCCCAGGCCGAGCAGGACCGCGGCCGAAGCTGACCCAACCCCGCCCATGCGAGCCCGTGCCGGAGAGAATCCGGCGCGGGTTTTCGCGTTTTTGCTGGTGGTTGTGGCTCAATCACACCCCAACTACTGATATACTCATATTGAAAGCGCGGCAGGGGAGACCGACACCCTCCCCCCGCACCGCCCACACGAAAGGCAAACCCGATGAGCACCGAGGTCCTGCACCACGCGGTTGTCACCCACCTGAGCGCGGCCGCCCTGGCCCTGGTCGACGGTGACGCCCAGACGGCGAACACCCGCCTTGACCAGGCCACACACGGCACGTTCATCCTCAAGGCCCAGGGCGCGCCGGTGCAGTCCCTGGCCGAGCGCCTGGACCGGTTGCACTCCCGTTGGGAGACCATGCAGGGCTGAACCGCCCCACGGGGCCGCCCCACCCAGGGCGGCCCCGCCCCGCCAGGGGAGACCGACACCCTCCCCCACCGCCCACACGAAGAAGGAAGACACCATGATCGAGTTCCCAGCCCAGACCCGCACCGCGCGCATCACCTCCGCGCGCGCCGCACTCAAGGCCTACGCCGAGTCCGAAGGCGTCAGCGGGCACGAGGCCATGACCGGATTGATCACCGACGTACTGCACACCGCAGCCGAGGACGGGCACGACGCCGGATCCATGCTGAACCAGGCCGAACGCCACGTCACCGAAGAGGCCGAGCAGACCGAGGCCGCCCACATCGTCGGCGCTACCGTGCGCCTGCGCGTGGTCAGCTACAGCATCGGCATGAACACCGAAGATCTGGAACAGGCCCTGCGCTTTGGCGTGGGAGCCCTGGACTTGCTGGTGGAGACCGAAGACGAGACGAACGCCGAGCGCATCATGCCGTGGGTGCGCGTAGAGGAGCTGCGCACCGAGGAGCGCTACTGCGCCGACGATGCCTGACCGCCCATCCGAGCGGGGAGAGACCGACACCCTCCCCCGCGCCGCCCACACGAAGAAGGAAACCGCCATGCACCACCAGGACACCGACCCCCGCATCGCCCGCGTTGCCGTTCTCGGAGAGGCCACCGTCACCAACGGCGCGCAACGGCGCGTGCTGCGCACCGACGACGGCCGCACCTGGGTTGTCTCCACCGCGCGCCACGAGGCCGCGCCCGAGGGCGAGACCCTTGTCATGCTCGTGCAGCCCGATGGGGAGCTCAACGGCGACCCCGTGGTGGAGTTGGACGGAATCGACCCCGACCAGGCACAGGCGCGATTCACCCAGGCCTACGAGAGCGCCACCCTGCGCGAGCCCGCCCACGAGAGCGGACACCACCAGCAAGCGCCCGAGACCGCCACCGAGGAAGCGTGTGAGGCGCTCCGTTCGCGCCTGCGCCGCCCCGGGGGGCACCTGCGCGCCGTGCCGCGGCCCTAACCCCCGCCCCCCGCGAGCCCGTGCCGGAGAGAATCCGGCGCGGGTTTTCGTGTTTTCGCTGGTGGTTGTGGTTCAACCACACCCCAACTACTGATATACTCATATTGAAAGCGCGGCAGGGGAGACCGACACCCTCCCCCCGCACCGCCCACACCAGGGAGAACACCCGTGCCCAACGCACAGCAGATGGACCAGGCCCGCGAGATCGCCGCCGACTTCCACAACGGCCAGACCAGCGCGCTCTACGCGTTCGCCAGCGGCAGCCAGGTCACCGACCGCGACCAGGCCCGCGCCGAGATCCGCGCCTGCGAACGCCAGGCCGACCCGGCCCAGCGCGCCCGCCTGGACACCCTGCGCGCGGCGATCGACCAGCAGGCCGACGCCCAGCAGCGCCAGATCCTCGCCGACATCCTCAGGGCCCCCAAGCCCGAGGTGTGGTCCCTGGACCACACCCAGCCCGGAGCACTGGAGGCCGACAGGGCCCACGTCACGGCGATGATCGAGCGCGCGGCCCGCGAACTTGAGTTCCCGGCGTACGCAGGCTTTGTCGCCCACCTCGGCATCCACCTCGACCGGATGGCAACCGCCTACCACGCCCCCAAGGCCGTGCGGAAGGCCTTGCAGGCCCACGCTGACCAGGAGCTAGAGCGCATCAACGACCAGGACTGAACCCGCCCCCGGGGCGCCCCCGCAGCGGGGGCGCCCCGCCCCAGCCCCGCGCCGACAAGCCCGGCGCGGCCCCAGCCCCACGGGGAGACCGACACCCTCCCCACCGCCCAACGCGAAGGAGACAACCCACCATGACCACCACCGGCAACACCCCGCCGCAGACCGTTGACGCTAGCGAACTGCGCGCCGACGACACCGTACACACCACGTGGGGACCGGCCCGCGTGCTGCGCGACCCCGAGCCCGCGCCCGAGCACCCCGCGTTGGTGCGCCTCCCCCTGATCATCCCCGGCCGGGGCAGGAGTGAGTGGACCGTGCGCGCCGATCGGCAGGTCGAGCGCGCCCAGGACTAGCCCGACTACTCAGGAGGTGCGGCGAGTTTTCTCGCCGCACCCTCTGCACATTTTCCCTGGTGGATATGGTCAGAGCACGCCGCAACTACTGATATACTCATAATGAAAACGCGGCAGGGGAGACCGACACCCTCCCCCCGCACCGCCCACACGAAGGAAGAAGCCACACCCGTGATCGAGATCAACCACGACCGCGAACAGGGAACCCTGGTCGAGGGCACCGCCAAGGGCGACGGAACCGGCCCCATCCTGAAGGCGGAAGGATTCCGCTTCTCCCGCAACCTCGGCGCCTGGTACGTGCCCCACTCGCGCCGCAAGGCCGCCAAGACGTGGGTCATCAACCCCGCCGCCGACAAGCTGCGCGCGGCCGGACACGAGGTCAGCGTCACCATCGACAACACCACCCCGGCCGCGACATCGTTCGCCGAGCACGAGGCCGCCAGCTACGACCGCGCCGAGGACCGCGCCGAGCGCTACGCCGAGCGCGGCGAGCGCGCCACCGGCCACGCCCAGGCCTTGGAGGCCGAAGCCAAGAAGCGCGCGGACGCCATCCCGTTCGGTCAGCCGATCCTGATCGGCCACCACAGCGAGAAGCGTGACCGTCGTTACCGAGAGGGCATCGGCCGCAAGTTCGACCAGTCCGCCCAGGAGGCCGGGCGTGGACGCTACTGGAAAGAGCGCGCCCAGGCCGCCCAGGGCTACCGGTCCGGCCGCGAGAACCTCGGCGTGACCCTGCGCCGAATCGAGAAGCTGGAGGCCGAGGAGCGCCGCATTGAGCGCAACTTGGCGCGGACGAGCAATGAGGACTACCGGGACCGACTCACGGCCGATCTCGCCGAGACCAACGAGCAGTTGGCCTACTGGCGAGAGGCGGTCGCCGAGGCCGAGGCCAACGGCGCCAAGGTCTGGCGTAAGGAGGACTTCGCCAAGGGCGACTACGTCCGTTGCCATGGCACCTGGTGGGAAGTGCTGCGCGTCAACCCCAAGTCGGTGACGATCCCCCACAGCCACACCGGAATCGGTGAGCCCATCATGAACAAGGAGCGCGCCAAGAGCAGGCGCATGGGTGAGTTCACCGACAAGGTGCCCTACGACAAGGTCACCGGCCGGATGAGCGCCGAGGAGGCCGTCCCGCTGCTGGCCGCCACCGCCAAGCCGCAGGAGTAACCACCCCGCCCCGAGAGAGCCCGCGCCGGAGAGAATCCGGCGCGGGTTTTCGTGTTTTTGGTGGTGGTTGTGGTTCGAGGACACCCCAACTACTGATATACTCATATTGAAAGCGCGGCAGGGGAGACCGACACCCTCCCCCCGCACCGCCCACACCAAGGAGCGCACCCGATGAACGGCACCGACACCCAGACCAGGACCGCCACCGTGCACACGGCCAGCGTCGAATGGGAGTTGACCGGCGAGGAGATGAAGGCGACCGTCGCCCGGCTGGAGGCCGCCAACCAGCGCGCCACGGACCGCGGACTCTCCGGCCGCTACAGCTGGACCATCGACCCCGAGCACCACACCCGCACGCGGCACGTGTGCCTCGGCGACGGTGAGGGCCCCGAGGCCTACGACGTCCAGGTGCAAACCATCACCGTCACGGGCCAGGTGCCCAGTTTCGGAGGGTGGCAGGTTCTGGCCCGGTTCCACCAGGACGCCGAAGGCGTGGCCACCTACCACGCCGAACCCGGGTTCGAGTTCGACCCCGAGGCCTACGACCCCGCCCAGTGCGATTACTGCCGAATCCGGCGCGAGCGCACCAAGACCTACGTGCTTGCCCACGCCGAAAGCGGCCAGGTCACGCAGGTGGGTTCATCCTGCCTGGCCGACTTCCTCGGCGTTAACGTCAGCCCCGCCGTCATCGAGGCCAGCGGCAGCCTGTTCGGCGACGTCGAGGAGGCCACCCACAGCGGCGGATACGGCGAGGACACCCACCCCGTGCCCGTGGTGTTGGCCATCGCGGCCGCAGCCGTCCGCCGAGCGGGATGGACCCCCCGCAGCACCGACGACCCCCGCGCCACCCCCACGGCCGATCTCGTGAGTGATGCCCTTAACGGCCGCAGCCGCAGCGCCCAGGAGCTGCGCGAAGCGTTGCGGCCCACCGAGACCGACCACGAGACCGCCCGCCAGGCCCAGGCATGGACCCAGGACCACGAGGGAGACAGCGAATACATCCAGAACCTGCGCGCAGTCATGAGCGCCGACAACGTCAGCCCCCGCAACCTCGGCCTAGCGGTCAGCGCCGTTGGCACCTACCAGCGCGCCCAGGAGGCCGAGCGCGACCGCCAGGCCGCCAAGTCCAGCCAGTGGGTGGGAGAGGTCAAGCAGCGCCAGGAGCGCACCCTTACCGTGCTCAACGTGCGCACCATCGAGCGCGAGGCCTACCACTACTACGACAGCGGGCTTAGCTGGCTGGTCACGTTCGCCGACACCGACGGCAACCGGTTCAAGTGGTTTGCCAGCAAGGAACCCGAGTTCGAGACGGGCCAGACCGTGACCGGAAAGGCCACGATCAAGGAGCACACGACCTACCGCGAGGTGAAGGAGACCGTACTCACCCGCTGCAAGTTCGAGGTGAACTAGCCCCGAGACCGCGAGCCCGTGCCGGAGAGAATCCGGCGCGGGTTTTCGTGTTTTTGGTGGTGGTTGTGGTTCGACCACACCCCAACTACTGATATACTCATATTGAAAGCGCGGCAGGGGAGACCGACACCCTCCCCCCGCACCGCCCACACGAAAGAGAGCACCCGATGCAGAGCACCACCCGCGAGCCCAAGGTCTCCGGCAACACGCGCGGTCTTGGCGACAGGACCAGCATCCGCAACAACCGCCGCGGAATCAGCATGCGGGGGGTCAAGGTCGAGTACAACCGCAAGCACCGCCGCACGGTTCGCGCGCACGCGGCCGCCGAACTCGCCGACTACTTCGCCCACGGCGCCTACTAGACCAGCCCGCCGCCGCCCCGCCCCGGGGCGGCGGCCCCGAAGGGGAGACCGACACCCTCCCCCCGCCCCACGCGAAAGGCTCAGCATGAACCCGCAGGCCATCACGGACCCGAGCGGCCGCTACGCCCGCTATCTGCACCAGTGGAACCGGTACACCACCACCCGTGGAGAACTGGCCACCGCCCAGGCCCGCCGGGAGCAGGTCCGAGACCTCAGGCGGGTACACCGCGCCCACCGACACGAGATGACCGCACAGGCCCAGTCCCCGCGCTGGTGGCCGTTCAGCACGCGCCGACAGACCCAGGCCCGCTATGCAGCGCAGCGAGCCATGGACGTGGTCGAGGCCACCACTTACGCGGTCAACGAGTTGGGCAAGCTCATCGAGATGCTGACCGCCCAGCGGGAACAGGCCCACCAGGCCGCTACCGAGGCGCGCGCCGAGTGGGAAGCCGAATACGCAGCGCGGGAGCGTTTCGAGGCCGGAGACGAGCCCCGAGACCACACCGAGCGCGGACTGTTCGCCGAGTTCGCCAAGCAGGACGAGCAAGGACGCCGAGGCCCGGAGGGTCGCCGGATGGAAGAGGCCCTGAACCGGTTCAACCAGCTTAAGCCCGCCCGCACCGACGAAGAGCGCGAGTGGTACCGCGAGTGGGCCGAACTGGAATGGGAGAAGGTCCCGACCATGGACGAGTTGGCCGAGCAGCGGCAGGCCGAGCGTGAACGCCGCTACCACGAGGACGAAGCACCGTTCTAGCAGCCCTACCGCGAGCCCGTGCCGGAGAGAATCCGGCGCGGGTTTTCGCGTTTTTGGTGGTGGTTGTGGTTCGAGGACACCCCAACTACTGATATACTCATATTGAAAGCGCGGCAGGGGAGACCGACACCCTCCCCCCGCACCGCCCGCACCAAGGAGCGCACACCATGACCAACACCGCCACCCAGGCCCCCGCCGCCGGTCAGTTCGTTCTCGCCCACGTCTGGAGCAACGGCAGCCGCAGCGAAACGGCCAAGCGCGGCGTGGTTCTCGGCCCCTGGTTCACGATCCCCGAGAACAGCCACCAGCTGATCTGGTTCCCCGAGATGGGAGCGCCCGCCGCAGGCGAGAGCGTCCAGCCCATCGAGGACGAGCACATTATCCCCACGTGGGACGCGGCCCACCTGGACAGCGCCCCCGTGGCTCAGGTGGCCGAGTACCACCGTCAGATCAGCGAAGCCCCGACGATGGGCCAGGAGTGGGAGCGCGTGCGCGCGGACGTTCTGCCCATGCTGGAAAGCCGTTTGCAGGAGCGCGCGGACGGTTAGCCGTCGCGCCCTACCGCGAGCCCGTGCCGGAGAGAATCCGGCGCGGGTTTTTGCGTTTTCGCTGGTGGTTGTGGTTCGAGGACACCCCAACTACTGATATACTCATATTGAAAGCGCGGCAGGGGAGACCGACACCCTCCCCCCGCACCGCCCACACGAAGGAGCGCACACCATGGCCCGCATCACCGTTGCCCAGGCCCGCACCAACCGTCTCGCCCGCCGCACCGCCCGCCGCGCCAAGGTCGCCGAGCGCGCCGCAGCCCGCGCCGCCTACCGCGCCGAACTTCACACCGTGGCAAGCCACCTGCGCAACCTCGGAGCCGACGCCGCCACCGCTACCGGAATTGCGGCCAGTCTCAGGAAGAAGATGGGTCCCGGAGTCCGAGGGTTCTCCGCACGGTCCCTCACCGACGGCCGCCGCCGCCCCTGCACCCGCTACACCCGCGCTCAGGTTCTGGCCGCCCTGGCCGCCTACAAGCCCCGCAAGGCCGCCTACAAGGACGCCCGCACCCACGTTCTCGGCCTGGCCGCCTAAGAAGGCCACCACCCACCCGAGCGGGGGGAGACCGACACCCTCCCCCCCCCGCACCGCCCACACCGAAGCACGAAAGAGAGCCCGCCATGACCACGAACCAGCCGGTCACCATCACCACCACCCACGAGGGAGGAGTCACCCACACCGCACCCCGCCCCGAAACCGAGACCCACGACGACACATTCAGGCGCGCCCGCACGCTGACCTACTCCCCCGACGTCCAGGCCGTGCGCGTGGAGCGAGGCGACCAGATCGTCAAGGAGTACGGCCCCGCCAGCATCAACCCCCTAGAGGGAGGAATCCGCCCCACGTTGTGGCACGTGCTCAACATCCACACCGAGCACATCCACGACGCCTACGCCAACGAGGCGCGCAAGGCCATCGAGTCCGGCAACGCGGCTGAGGCACACCAGTACATGCGACGTATGGACGAAGCGGCCCAGCGCTACGCCACCTACCCCCAGGCCAGCAAGGAGGCAGTAGCGGACATGGACAGTGTCGGTTTCGGAATCGGCGCGATGTACAGCGCGGCTTTCGCCTAGCCAGCCCGCGAGCCCGTGCCGGAGAGAATCCGGCGCGGGTTTTCGCGTTTTCGCTGGTGGTTGTGGTTCGACCACACCCAAACTACTGATATACTCATATTGAAATCGCGGCAGGGGAGACCGACACCCTCCCCCCGCACCGCCCACACCAAGGAGCGCACACCATGCCCATGCTCGGCACCCCCTCCCCCGACATCACCATCACGACCGTCATGACCAACGGCCGCAACCACCTCGCCACGTACCCCACCGGATACCCCACTGGCACACACGACGCAGTCAAGGCAGCCCGATTCCTCGCCCACGCCGACGGAGTCGCGCGGGTTGTGGTCGCTCACGGCCCCGACCGGTACCGGCCCAACCGCCCGGCCGGCCAGATCTGCGACATTCCCGCGATCCGCTTTGCCCCGGACTTCAACGGCCCCCGGCCCGCCCCGTTCAAGGTCGAGCGCGCCTTGCGCGAGCACATCCACGACAGCTACGCCGAAGCTGTTCGCGTGGCGATCATCCATGGCGACCGCGACCGCGCCGACCGGATGACCCGAGCGCGCGACCATGCCGCAGCCCGCTACGCCCAGGCCCCGGACCCCGAGGACGCGGCCATCCGCGAGATGACCGACGAACGCGACTACGTCGCGACCCTGTACGCCCAGGAGTTCAACGTGAGCTGAACCAAGTGACCAACGCTGTAGGGCCCGCACCGGATGATCCGGTGCGGGCCCTACAGCGTTGGCGATGAAGTCGCCCGACTCGGTAGCCGAGTAACGCCAAATCGGCCCCGAGTTGGTCACCGTTGCCGGTACGCGGGGAGCCGTTCGCGGACCACCGCCGCAGCAGCCGCCACGTCATCTGTGGAGAACATCCGAGGCCGCTCACGGAGCCAGGGAACCACCGCTTTCGCGGACATGATCCGAACACCCGAGGCCGAAAACTTGCGCCAACTCGGAAACCTCGAATTCGGCACATGCACCGCGAGGAGCGCCGTCACGTTCACCCGATGCCCGAGTCCATGGGAGAGCACCCGGGACACCTCCTTTGATTCCCACTGTGTCGAGCGAACAAGCAACGGGCCACCAGCCTTACCAATCCGGATCCAGCCATCACGGCCACCAAACCGGACCGCGCCACGGCGATACTTCGAGTCCACCAGAAAGATCCCAGGTTCCCCGATCACCAGGTGATCAACATTGGCAGAGGAACCGGGGAGCGACAGATCATGGAACACCACCCAGCCATCCCGACGGAGCCGGTTAAGACGCCACGCCGTACGTCGTTCCCCGCGTGCGCCCAAACGCCACCGATACGAGGCGGCGCGACGCCGAACCACGATAGACACCAGGAGCGCCAGGACCACGCCCACGACAGCGCCCACGGCCGGAGAGATTAGGACGCCCGCGAGGATTCCACCGACGAGGCCGAAGACCAAGGAAAGGGCGATCAATGCGGGTAGCTCTGCCCGAGCCAACGTGTGAGACATCCGGGAGGCAGACGCACCAGCACCGCCAAGGGAGGAACCGGAGTCAGGAGAGAAGCCACGGTTTTCGGTGGCGGACATAGCGGATACCTCACATGTTCCAGATGGTTGGGGAAGACCACGATACCGAGCCGAGCACGGTGGTAACAGTACGGCGGGAAAACGGGACCGGTAACAGGGGAAGGAGACCCGCGAGAGCGGGTAACAAAGTCGGACGGACAAGAGGAGCCAGAACCCCAGAGACGGTAACAGTATTCGCGCGAAAAAATACCCGACTGACGGCGGGTATTTGCGGTTTAAGAGGCGGATTGAATTGTCGGTGAACCATACCAGAAAAGGCCGCCAGCGGCGCCCAGGAGGCAGCAGGCGCACCAGCAGTACCCAGCCTCAGTCTTGCCCTTCAGGTTGCACTGAGAGCCTCTACGAGGCTCTCAGGTCCTCCCCTGGCATCCTGCCAGGTAGGAGGCCCAACAACCTAAAACAACTCCACACACCTAGGCATCTTGATGTCATGGTAGGGTGTCTAGCGTTGTCAGTCGTGTGCTCGCCACCCGGGGGGAGGTCGCTTCCATGCTCAGCCTGGTGACCGGCTACGACCCCGGATATCTCACCAGGGGCGCGCAGTCGCCGAAGAATTACTACCTGGCTGCCGTTTCACAGCACGGGGAGCCGCCAGGGCGTTGGTGGGGCGCGGGGGCCGCAGCACTCGACTTGACACCAGGATCGGTCATAGACCCGCTTGTCATGGAGCAGTTGTACTCGACGCTTTATGACCCACGGGACCCGAACTTCATAGATGGACCCGAAGAGGATCGGGCTCGTCTCGGCCAGCGCCCAAAGCGCTTTAAGGACGCCGAGGCCTGGTACGAGGACCTGCTTTCCAATGAGCCCGAGGCCAGCGCGGAGCGGCGCGAGGAACTGTGGACCGATGCCACACAGCGGGCCGAGCGCGCCCGAACGGTTTTTTTCTACGACGCCACTTTTTCTCCCGTTAAGAGCGTTTCCCTTCTGCACGCCGGGTTGCAGGCAGCCGCCCAAGTTGCCGAGGAGCAGGGCAACGCTGGACTTGCCGAGCAGTATCGAAAGGCGGCAACGGCGGTTGAGGATGGGGTGAGGCTCGCTGCGAGCGCCTCCCTTGACTATCTGGTGAACCACGCTGGGGACGCGCGTTTCGGGCACCATGGCCCCAAGGTTGAGGGGCGCAGCACCGGAAAATGGACGGATGCAGGGAATTTCGTTGTTGCGCAATTCTTTCAACATTCGAATCGCGAAGGAGAACCTGCACTTCATATTCACCAGGCCATTCTGAATAGACAATTGTGTGCAGATGGAAAATGGCGGGGAATTGATTCGCGGGCTCTCTTTAAGTCGCGTGCGGGCGCAGCGGCGGTGGGCGAACGTTCCCTGATGGAGTACCTCACCCGCACTCTGGGCGTGGAATGGGTTCAGCGCGCTGACGGCAATGGTTGGGAGGTCAAGGGCGTCGAGCCCGCACAGATCACCGCGTTCAGCACGAGACGGGCTCGAATCACCGCTGAGTTGGATCGACTTCTGGGCGAATACGAGCGTAATCACGGGCACCAACCCTCTGCCCGTGCTCTGTTCAAGATCTCCCAGCACGTGACCACCAACAGCCGTCCCTCTAAGGGTGAGAAGGTGCTCAGCCGCGCAGCGATGCTCAAGCGGTGGGAGGACAAACTCAACCGAGAAGAGGTCTCCAGCCTGCTTAAGATCCCGGCCCGGGTGCTGGGCCGTCTGCGTCCGGACCGTGCTGTGGAGCCCTTCACTGCGCAGATCGAGGGCAACGATGCTCTGATGGAGCGGATCCTCACCACCGCGGTGGCCCGAGTTCAGGAGGCCAAGCCCGAGTTCTCCCGCCATGACCTGTTGCGTCGCATCAACGACGAACTCCCGGCGTACCTGGGCATCCTGGGCGGTCCTCACCTGGAGCGGCTGCTGAACCAACTCACTGACCTGGCCCTGGACCCGTCCGGTCCCGCCGGTGTGAGGCTGCTCAACGCCCCCGACATCGTGGACGTGCCCGCTGAGCTGCGTCGCGCGGACGGTACTTCCGCCTACCTGGCGCCCAACGCCCAGCGATACACCACGCTCAGCGAGATGGACCTCCAGCAGCGTCTGACCGCGGAGGCCCTGCGGGACAACGCCCCCCGGGTGCGATTCACCCAGCTGGTCCAGCATGACCTGGTCTGGTCGCCCATCCAGCTGCGTTGCCCCGAGCTGGTGGGCCGGTTCGTGCTGGCTCAGCAGACGCTGGCCTCGCCGGCACCGCAGGCCCCACACCAGCCGCTGGCGGCGCAGGACTGGCAGGTGCTGGTCGTTGAGCAGTTGGATGGACTGCTGAGTCAGCCCTGGCAGGACTGGCCCACAGTCGCCCGTGAGCTGGCCGCGTTCGTCCCGCCCCGGTACACCCAGGTCGCATCTGAGACTCTCGGCTACTTGATGATGCTGACCCGGGATGAGGACCCCGAGGTCCGTGAGCGAATCGTTGAGGCGTTTACGAGTGAGCTGGTGGGCCGGCGACTTGCTGAGGAACCGGCCGAACTCGGCAGCGAAGGCGAGGACATCGAAGCCGAAGTCAACGAAACACATGAAGGAAGTAGCTCCGATTCTCATGAAAATCATGAGTCGGAGGGCGCTTTTGATCACGTTGACGAGGAGCGCGAGCGGACCGCGACACCCCCGCCGGTGCCCGAGGAAACCCCGCAGATCCAGCGCCTGCTGGACGCTACCGCCGAGGCCGTGGCCTACTACCAGGGCCAGCTCAACGCCCCGGCCGGGCAGGACGCCCGCCGGTACATGACCCAGGAGCGAGGCCTGGCCCACGCTGTGGCCGAGGATGCTCCCTGGCAGGTCGGCTACGCCCCCAACGAGTGGAACGGGCTGTTCCTGCACCTGAGCAAGCTCGGCTACACCAACGACGAGTTGGAAGCGGCTGGATTGGTCAAGCGCAGCGCCCGCACCGGTACCTACTACGACCGGTTCCGCGGCCGCATCATGCTGCCTGTCACCGACGAACACCAGCGCCCCGTCGGATTCACCGCCCGTCTCCTGCCGGGAATCACCGACGATCCGGATGTACCCAAGTACATCAACGGTCCGGAGACCGAGATCTACCGCAAGGGCGAAATCCTCTACGGCATGGGCCAGCAGCAGGCCGCCCTGGCCGCCGGCGCGCGCCCGGTCATCGTGGAGGGCCCGCTGGACGTGTTGGCCGTCAACCTCGCCCAGGACCAGGACCACCCGCAGCTGACCGCGCTGGCGACCTGCGGAACAGCCCTGACCGACGAACACGTGCAGTTGGTGTCCGACCAGGCCGACGACGGTGTGGGCCTGGTCGTGGCCTTCGACCCCGACAAGGCCGGCCGCAAGGCCGCCAAACGGGCCCACGAGCGCCTGCACTCCTACGAGGGCCCGGTACACGCCGCCGTCCTGCCCGAGGGCCAAGACCCAGGCGACCTGGTCGGCGAGCCCGAGCGTCTCAACACGCTGCTCAACGAGCGTGAACGGACGCTGTCGGTGGCAGTGCTGGAGTACGACATTGAGCAGATCGTGGACGCCCGCCGCCACCGCCCAGTGCGCACCGAGCAGTCAGGCCCGACCACACGCTACGAGCTGGTGCACGAGGCCGCCGTGTCCTGGGGTTTCGAGCCGCCTGCGCCCGGTGAGGTCCCCGACTGGGAGCCGTCTCGCACCTACGAGGGCCCCCCAGAGGGGGAGCTCACGGTCGAGGATCGCGCGGCCGTGGCCCGTGCTGCCGCCCGCCTGGTCCCCGCCGATGACCTTGTCCTGGCACGTCACGCCCTGGCGCACCTGCATGCGGTGATGGGACTGGAGGACGACCCCGGTATGGGTGAGGCCGTCCAGCTCTCGTTCCTCAACGAGTTCACCGAACAGGACCGCACCGAGGAAAGCCACGCCGAGGGTGACCCGTGGAAGCCCGTCACGGCGAAGTCGACCGGTAGCCGCGGCGGAGTCGAGCCGACTCAGCCGCAGCAAACCCCCGTGGTCGAAATCGAGGCGCCCACCCACTCCGAGCAGGCTCAGGCCGAGGTCACGAATCAGGGTGAAGTCGATACGTTCGGCCACGAAGCTCTCCCGCCGGTGACCCAGTACGAGCTGGCCCTGCGTCACGTCATGGCGGAGTCCCCCACGCTTCGCCAGGACCAGGCCGCAGCGATCGCCGGAATCATCACCAGCGGCCGCGGCGTGGACATGCTGGTGGGTCCGGCCGGATCCGGTAAGTCCTACGTGCTCGCCAAGCTCGCCCAGGTGTGGAAGGCACGCACCGATACCCCGGTCGTGGGTTTGGCGCTGGCCCAGAACGCCGCCAACGTCCTGGCGAACGAGGGGATGTCCTCGGCGTACAACATCGAGAAGTGGCTGCGGTTGATCGAAGCCGGAAGGGTTCGGATCGTTCCTGGCCAGCTCATCGTGGTCGATGAATACTCGATGGTCCCCAACGACCAGCTGGCCAAGATCCAGTCGTTGGCCACCCGGGCCCGCGCCAAAATCGTCTGGGCAGGCGACCACGAGCAGTTGCCTGCCCCGGCGGCCGGCGGTATGGGCCGCTACCTTGCCCAGGTCGGCGGCGCCTACGAGCTGACCGAGGTGGCCCGGTTCTCCGCACAGTGGGAGCGCGAGGCCTCGCTGGAACTGCGTGAGGGCAGCCCCGAGGCTCTGCTCGCCTACGACAAACGCGGCCGACTGTTCGCCGGGATCCGGGCGGACGTTGAGGCCCAGGCCCTGCGGTCCTATCTGGCCGACTTGCTCGCCGGACGTGACAGCCTGCTGCTCACCAGTACCAACGAGTCCGCCGCCCAGCTCTCGGCCCGCGTGCGCGCCGAACTGGTCGAGATCGGCCGGGTCGAGCCCGAGGGCATCACGCTGGCCGACACCAACGCGGCCGGCGTCGGTGACCGGATCATGGCGCGCGCCAACGAGACCCGCGTCCAGGTCGGCACGGGTACGCGCACCTTGACCAACCGCGACGTGCTTCACGTGGTCGAGACGCGCCCCGATGGCAGCATTCGCGCCGTCCTGCACGGCACCCAGGACCAGCAGGAGCCGACCTACGTCACTCTGCCCGCCGCCTACGTCGCCGAGAACGTGGAGCTGGGCTACTCCGGTACGGCGCACTCGGCTCAGGGCCGCACGGTCGACACCTGTCACGGCATCGTGGACGAGGCCACCAGCAGGCAGATGTGGTATGTCCTGATGACCCGCGCCCGCAACGGCAACTACGCCTATGCCGTCGCCGAGCGCGAGCGCGTCGCCGATCTGCGCACCGGACCCGAACAGTCCGAGGAGGAAGTAGCCCGCCAGCGCACGGCCGCGGCCCGCGAGCGCGGAGAACTCAACACCGAAGTGGAGTTCATCGACACCGAAGTCGACGCTCAGGGACAGGCCGCCGCCGACGCCCAGCAACGGCGCGACCTGGACAACCAGCGGCTCGGCGTGTTCACCCGAGTCCTGGAACGCGACGCCGCGACCCCCACGTCCATCGAGGCGATGTACGGCGAGTTCGAGCGGGCCCGCCACAGCGCCCACCTGGGCGCCATGTGGCTGGACAGCACCCGCACCTACCAGAGCATCGCCTACCTGGAGCGCGCCGTGGCCCGCGGCACCCTGGACCGGGACGACGCTAACAAGGCCCTGAAGGAGGACGAGCTTTCCACCCTGGGCCGACTGCTCAACCGGTTGGAATCGGCTGGCCTGGATGCGGACGGCATCCTTGACCAGGCGTTCACCTACTGGGTGGGAGAACTGGACTCGGCCGAGTCGATTTGCAGCGTGCTGGACTGGCGCATCAAACACCTGGCTGAGGAACAGGGCATCGACCTCGACGCGCTGGAGATCCCCGAAGAAGAGATCCACGCCAACCAGGTCCAGCGCACCAAGCCCCTGGGAATGCCCAGCATCGACCGCTTCCGGTTCGAAGTCGCCGAGGCTATGGACGACCGGGCCGAGGAACTCGCCCACCGAGCCGCCGAGCGCACCCCCCCATGGCTGGCCGAACGCATCGGGCTCCCCCCGGCGGCGAACGAGTTCGGCGAGCCCACCGAGGAGCGCCAGACGTGGCTGAGCCGGGCTCGCGCGATCCTGTCCTACCGCGAACAGTGGATGTACGAAGCCGAGACCGACGCCATCGGCCCGGCCCCCTCCAAGACGGAGCCCGAACGACGAGCCTCCTGGCTGGCCGCCCACGAGGCCCTCGGCAACCAGGGTGAGCAGGACCTGGCCACGATGGGTGTGGGCGACCTGTACGCCCTGCGTGCCGCCTACGCCCGCCAGACCCAGTGGGCGCCGGCCTACGTGGCCCCGCAGCTGCGCGCCGCCTCACTCCAGGCCCGCGACCTGTCCGACGAAGCCGACATCCTCAGGGCCCGCGCGGCGAAGGTCGAGGACCCCGAGCGCCAGGCCGGTCTGCTGGCCCGCGCCGCGGCCCGCACCGAACTGGCCCAGGAGCTTCGAGAGCACTGCCGTGAACTCTCGGAGATCGACGCCGCGCGCGATGGCTGGTACGAGGTCACCGAGGACCAGCGGGTGCTCGCCCAGCGCGCCGATGGAGAGTTGCGCCGCCGTGCCCGTGAGGATCTGCGGGCCGAGCGTGAACCCCGGGTGGACGTGGAGTCGCTGCCCCCGCTGCACCTGGACACCGACGAGGCCCGCGAGCGCGAGGCCGAACGCCAGCGTCGGGCCGAGCTGGTCGAGGCCGAGCACGAACGCCAGTGCGAGGGCCAGGAGGAGTTGGGCCTGGAGCTGCCCGAGCCCCGGACCCGGACGACGGATCCCGAGCAGGAGCAGGAGCGCCAGGAGGCCCAGCGCGTCGACGTGGAGCGCCAGGAGGAGCCGGAGGTGGCCCCGGACCAGTTGAGCCTGGACGTCCGCGAGGGCGAACTCGTCCCCGGGCAGGAGTGGCGTGCTGACTGGCTGGCCCAGCGCGAGCGCGACGGCGTCGATGACGACCAGTTGAGTCTGGACGTCCGCGAGGGCGAACTCGTCCCGGGCCGCACGATGCCCGCGGACCGCGAGGCCGAGCTGGACCGGATGATCGACCAGGCCCGCCTCGCTGGAGAGGTTGCCACCTCGCGGGCCGAGGCTGAGCGCGAAGTCGAGCATGAGGAGGTCCTCCAGCGCCACCGTGAGCAGGCCCATGAGATCGACGAGGCCCTGTTGGAGCGCGAGCGCGTGGCCCGGGAGGAACTCGAAGAGCGCGAGGCCGAGCGCAGTGAGGTCGAGCGCGAGGAGCTGGAGCCGGAACCTGAGCGGGTAGTGGAGCCCGAGGAGGAGGAAGTGGAGCTGTAGCCTCGCCGCGGTCGACTGGAACGGCTTACCGTAAGAGGTATGAGTGCACAGCCCCCGCGTCGAGGCCAGATGATGAGCCTGGAGGAACTCCGGGCCCTGGCCGCCCAAGCGCCGCCGAGCCCACCGCCCCGGCAACTCTCCCCCGGCGAGCTGGAGGACCTACGGGCGCGGCTCAACCGCGGCGAGGACCCTCGGGACGAGAACGAGCACACCGCCTACTATCAGCTGGGCATCATCCGCTACGAGCACGATGTGGACGACCTACTCGCCCGGGTGCGCAACGAGGCCCTGAACGCTTCCCCCGAGGCCAGTTCCCGCCGCTACGCGGAGGGCATCTTGGACGCCGTCGCATGGGCGCGCGGTGAGCTCCGCGAGGGACCTGCCACTAACCGGGCCGAGGGCACCCCACGACCCGAAACGGGACCGTTGAGCGGCGAAGCCGCAGCCGCTTCGCAGATGCTCAGCGGGCAGCGTCAGATTCCAGCCGGAGTATCGACCTCCTACCTCAGCGGCGTTGAGTCCACGTTGCTGTGGCTGGTGTGTACGGGGCCGGACCCGTGGACATGAGGCGGGGCCCGGTCACTGACCGGGCCCCGCCTCCTCGTTCTACTTGGTTGGCTTCTTGTCGCGCGTTCCTTCCGAGCTGAGAACGGCCTCGGCCTGCTTCTGCTGTCGTTCGGCTTGCTCCTTGAACTCCTGCCAGTCCTTGGCCTTCACTCCCGCGTTGCGCATCGTCGCTTGCGTGCGCTCTCTCAGGATGTCCAGGCGGGCCTGCGCGTCCAGGCGGTCCGCCTCAGTGGCGTCCTCACCCTTCGCGTTGAGTTCGTCCTGGATTGCAGCCCCTTGGAGGTAGTACCCGAACGTCTCCCGCAGGGCCAGGTTCTTCGCCAACAGCTCCACCTGTGCCGTGTCGTCCCGGGGTGCCATCGGGACCGGGTGCAAGTGGGCGGCATCCGGCTGTGGGCAGCCCCGGGTCAGACGTTCGGCCCGTTCCAGCATCACCTCCAGGGTGCGCCGGAAGCTCTCGGCGGAGACCAGCCGGAGGTCGCCGAACCCGTCGGTGTAGATCCACTCCAACAGGCTCGCGTCGTTGAGCAGCGTGGTGTGCAGCGGCCAGCAGGGGCGCAAGGACGCGGGTGCGTGGTCGTAGTTGGTGAACAGCACGTCCCGGACCCAGTCCACCCGGTCCTGAACCCAGGAGGTTCGATCGGCCACGGGGACCTGAGCCCAGTCCATAGGCCGAGGAGGTTCCGGGTCTTCCTTCTGATCCTGCTGGTGGAGAGTTTCCGCCAGAGCGGTGACCACTTCTGCCAGTTCAGTTTGCTTGGCGCGCAGCAGGTCGTACTTCTCATCGGCTCCGGTCAGCCGGTCCAGGACTTGCTGGACCTGGTCGCGCAGTTCACGAAGCTCTGCCCGGGTCTCTCCCAGCCCTTCCCCCAGGACCGCCGCGACGGAGGCCGAAGGTTCATGGGCGGGGGCCCGGTCACGGTTCGTGGCCGGGCCCCCTACCTCGGGCAGGTCACCCAGGTACTCGGGTTCGTTGTCGTGGTTGGTCACCGATCAGTCCCCAAACCCTTCGAGGAAGCCGTCGAGCGGGTTGGCAGCCTTCTCACCCGGTAGAGCCTGCGCACTGTCCTTCCGACGAGAGAGAGGCGGAGCCTCCTCGGGAGATCGCCCGTCCGGCTTCTCCGGGATGTGCTTGGCCTTCGTTGTTGACTGCTGCTGGACGGCGTTTCGAAGGATCTGCGGCACCAGCTCCGGAATCGCCTCAGGGATGTGCCGCTGCGTGACCGGCGGCAGAGTGAGGTTCTCCACCGGGTAGTTCGTGTACCTCTTGCTCTTCCAGAAGTATTCCAGCTGGATGATCGTCGGCATCTTCTCTCGCACGGTGAGGAACACGTACGCGTCCGGGATGTCCCGACCGGGCGCGGGAAGTGTGTCTTCCCAGGACTCATAGGTGACCGTGCGGGTTTTAGTCCCGCCCTTGCGGTCAGTGGTGTCCTGTTTGTCCTTGCGGACCAAGCGCACCCTGCCAGCCGCTGTGTCCAGGAGCTTGCGGCTCTCCCCCTTCAAGGACGGAGAGTACTTTTGCACCTTGCAGTTGGACACGATCTCGTCTGCTGCCTCAGAACCCCAGCGCCGCACGAACTGCGTCACCGCCTGCGAGTACAGGTGCAGGATGATGCCGCTGCCGGCCGAGTACGAGGTCCAGGACGCCAACGGCACCGGAACAGTGTTGGTGACCTCATCCAGGAACATGGACACCGGGCGATCGAACCGGCGGCGTTCGTTGGCCTGGACGCCGATATTGAAAAGTTCGCCGAGGAAGGCGGCCATGAGGGGCGCTACTGGGGACCTGCCTTCCGGGGGCGGAGAGATCATGTACAGCGTGTCGGTGCTGCGCACGAACTGCTCGGCGTCGAACGTGGCGTCTCCCGGTCGGGGGATCAGCATCTCGCTCACTGTCTCGTCCAACATGAACCGCAGGGTGCGGCCGACGGTGACCACGATCGAGTCCCTGGTCTTCTCCGGGGTCTGCTTGTAGAACCGGACCAGGGCCTCGGCAGCCGACCGCGAGGCGCCCGGGTGCTGACGCAGGATCTCGTAAGGCATCAGATTGGTGTTGGCCGTTGAGATCCAGTGGGTGATGGTACGCATCGACACCGGTTCGGCCAGCGCATCGGCCCAGCCCTCATCGGCTTCGGTCAGCGCTTCCGGGGTGCCCATGACCAGGTCGGCCGCGTGCAGCAGCGGCGCGAGGTACATCACGGTCTGATCCGACCAAAAATCGGCGTTGGACAGCCCCTGACTGGTCTGGGCCTCCACCATGTACCCGGCGCGCTGGATCGCCACGTTGAAGTCGCGGCAGCCTTCAACGGGATTCCACTTGAAGGTTGATCCGTACTCGCCGACCTGCGCGGGGTTGAACACGAGGATCTCACCCATGGTGGCGCGGTATCCGGCGCTGTCACTGAGCAGGTTTCCGCGGATCGAGCTGACCACGGCCGCACCGGGAGCGTCCCAGATCGTGGGAACTGCTGAGACGCTTTTGAACTCCTGCGGGGGTGCGAGCGTAAGTGTGTTGTCCTCAAAGGAAGACCGCACCTTGTGCCGGAACAGCAGGTACAGCCATCCCTGTGCCTTGCCGTGGTAGACCGAGACCTGTGAGCGAGGCCCAAACCAGCGGTCCCTCCAACCCAAGTCAGGGCGCCGCCGCTTGGCCACGCGTAGGGCGCGCCTGAGACCGTAGTCCCGGCTGAGGATCCATCGGCCAGCGAATCCAGGGCCGGGCCACATGTGCAACCGGATGCGGCGGTACCGCGGCCACCGGGTGCGCCGGTTCTGGCGGTGGTGGCCGTTGTACACGAACCACCACACGAGCAGGCCGACCAGGGCCACGCCCAGCAGGCAGAGGACCCACCAGGGCAGCATCCCGACGACGGTGGCCACGCTGTCACCGAAGGTGTGACCGGAGGCGACCACGGAACTCCCTTCCATCAGTTTGAGGTCCTCCTGTATCAGGGGTTTACACGGGACCGTTGTCATCACATTGTGCTCGCAGGTCATGACCCCACCGCAACCTTCTGACCGTTCACGGCCGTGGGGTTCTTGTCGAGCCAGTCGTTCACGTAGTTGCACGCGGTGTTCTCCGACTGGAGAGGGATGTCGCCGGTCAGGAGCAGCTCCCGCACGACCTCACGCACGTAATCGCGCCGACCGAACCGGACATCGCCTCGTCGGCCGAGTCCCTGGTACTCCCACAGCAGTCGCTCACGACCGCTGACGGTCTGGAGCAGGGTCTCCACCTGCCCGCTGAGCTCATCGACACGGGCCGTACGGCTGCGCACCTGCTCACTGAGCCGGGACGACTCACCTCGGGCAGCAGTCAGCTCTCCCTGGGCCGTGCTCAGTCGACGCTCGTACACCTCACGCAGCTCTCGCGCCTGCTTCTCAGCGGCCCGACGCTCCCCGGCGAGAGCCTGCTCGAACTCGGCCCGCGCCTCGGCGAGCTGAGTCTCCGCGCGAGCCTTGGCCTGCCGCAGCCCTTCATCCGAACTCGACTCCATCCGGTAGAGCTGGTCCTGAATCTCGGCCACCTGCTGGTCGCGGTCCCGGATCAGACTCTGCTCGCGCTCGGTCGCAGCATCCTGAGCGGCCTGCTGGTCGGCAGCGAAGTCTGCGCGAATTCGCTCCAGCTCGTCAGCGTGCGCTTGATGTGCGGCGGTGAGCGCCTCATCTGACCGGCGCTTCTCTTCCAGCACACGCTTTTCAGCCAACCGCTCCGCCTCAGCCTGGTTCTGTGCGGCCTGCCGGGCATCCCGCTGTGCAGCGCGCGCGTCGTCTTGAGCCTTGGTCCGGCCGGGCGCGTAGGGGATCATGTCCAGCAGCCAGTCACGCATCCCGTGCCAGGTGCCCTTGAAGTCGAGCAGTAGCCGCAGCACCCACATCGCAGGGAACGCGAGCAGGACGAACGGAGCCAGCGGCAGGGCGGTCTCCAGCAGCCAGGTACGCACACCGGTCCAGGTCGCCGTGAAGTCCAGCAGGAACCCGATGAGCAGGGCCCCGGGGAGGATCCACAGCAGCTTGGGTACGGTTCCCAGCGCGGCTCCGATCCTGAGCAGGATCGGCTTTTCCTCCACAGGGATTCCGTCGCGTGCGCAGGCCCAGCGGTACACCCCGTCGATGAACGTCTCCAACAGGAGCGCGAGCGCAAGCGGTGTGATGATGGCGACCAGGTAGCCGCCGGGGTTGGGCACGGCGTACAGCAGCTGCGCACCCATCGACAAGGAAAAGAAGAGGATGATGCCGCTGATCGCCCGTGCGCTCTTGCGCCCGCGCAGAGCTTGAGCGAGGCCGAGCAGGGCCATGCCGACCCACACGACCTCGGGGATGGCCGCCTGAATGTGGGCGATGTCCTCATTGCCCCAGTTGTGGGTTACCGCGAACTGGTACTGGGCGTCGTAGACAACCCAGGCGCCGCCGATGATGCCGAACGTGATCAGCAGGCCGGCGGCCACCAGAGCACCGCTGGAGATCCGTTCACGAACGGGTGGCTTGGGTGGCTTGTTGGTGGTCTGGGAACCCTTTCGGGCGCCCACGGCGTAGTGGTGGACCTCTCTCACCCCTGGGGGCTTCGGCTTCCACTCCCCCGGGCGTGCGGTGCCCATGTCGCGAACTACCGGGTCAGGGCCCTGGTGCCTCGGGTACGCACCCGAGGAAGTGTCGTGGCCGTTTAGTCTGTTGGACAAGGTCAGAACCTTTCGGTCTGGTCTGGACCCCGGCCGTGCGCTGATTCTTTTGGCGAGATGTGGCGCCGGTCGGGGGCTCTTCGGGTTACGAGTTCTCCGCAGTCGGGTTGGGTGTGCTCCCTTCTCCCCTGAGCGCGGCTGTGAGGTTGTCGCGGATCTGGTCCTCGGTGTCTCCGGCCAGGTGGTGTTCGTGTTCGAGGAGCAGGTCCACGGCTATCCGGATCAGAGTGTTCTCTGTGATCCGGGGCTCTTTTGGATCCTTGGCGTCCTGTAGCTCGCGTGCCAGGTCCGTCAGCTCAGACCACTGATCCACCCACAAGGGGACTGTTTTGCGGCGCTGCCGCTTCCCCTCCTGTCGCTGTTCGTAGATCTCGGCGCGCGGTGATTCGGTCATCTGCTGGTGCTCCAGTTCATGACGGCCAGCGTGGTCGCCTACCAGAGTGCCGAACCCGGGGGCCGCCATCTCCATGACGGTCATGACGCGACGTGGCGTGTCGGCACGTGCTCACCTCCTTCTTGGCTCTAGTGTACTTCATAAGTTCATAACTTCGGAAGTTCTGAACACTTGAAGTTCTGAACTTCATAGGTAATGTTGAGTGTGTTCGGCTCTGCCGACACACGAGAAAGCCCGGGGCGCTACGGCGCTGCAACGCCTGACCCCGGGCCCTGGAAACACCTCGCTACAAGGAGATTCCTGTGTCTCACGCTACCGCAGTGCAGTCGACCGAGCCCACATCAACCACGCCCCCGCTCTCGGACACCGAGCGCGACATGCTCGCTCTCGCCGAAGCCTTCGGCGTCAACCGCACCCCGCTCACGTCGGGGAGCTGATCATGTCCGTGCCCACCTGCCCAACGTGCACGACCCCGATGCAGCCCACCGGTTCGATCGGAGCCCGCGGCTACTACTGCCCCACGCCCGAATGCACCGTGGCGAGCGGTCCACAGTTCGTACTCACCCACACGAGCCGCGGCGCTCGCGGCCTGGTCCAGGACGCGGTGTGCGGGTACACCATCCTGATCTCGCGCTGCGGAAGGTGCGGGCTGCCCGTAAATTTCGGGGACCCGGAGGATAAGAGGTACCACACCCAGGCCGGAGGATGCCGCTAGCGCAGTAACCGAAGGGGGCCCGAGCGTTGTTCCGCTCGGGCCCCCTTCCGCGTGCAAGACCGCCAACCCGCACACATGTCCCAGTGGCATCCAGTAAGAAGTGCACATGACGAGCGTGGAAGGAGCAGCGTACACATCGAGTTCCGAACGCACGTGCGAACGAGTAGGCATCCTCGCAAGCTACAAAGCTGCATCAAGGCACAGAAGTCTTGCTAACCACCTGGAGTGCCCCAGGCCCTACGGCATAGGGTGAACCCCGCAAGAGACCAGGTCAGGCCGCCGTTCGCAAAGTATGAAGGAAGAGCGCAAAGAGGTTCGCAAAATCGTTCGCAAAACGGTTCGCAAAAACCAGCGATCTGACCAGGTCACACAAGGGAAACACGAGATCCAAGTACGGACAGGAGATGGTGGCAGTGAGTACGTCAAACGCGCCGAAGCGGCGCCGTATCGCGCTGGCAGTGGATAAGGGCGGCACAGGTAAGACCGCCTTCACTGTGATGATGGCCGAAGCCCTGGCAGGCATGGGAAAGCGTGTCCTGGTGGTCGACATGGACCCCCAGGCCAACGCAGGGCGGCGGTTGGGCGTGATGTTCGATAAAGAGGACCCTCAGCCGACCGTGTCGGAGGTCATCGAGGCAAACGAGCGCGGCATCGCAGTGGACGCAATCGTGCCATGTGGGTGGGAGCACGAGGTAGGACGCAACATCTGGGTACTGCCGGCACGCGAGGAACTGGCCAACCGGTTGCACGAGGCCGGGAAGCTCGGCGCGGTCCGGCGACTGGCCATCGGCCTGGACGGAGCAGACGACGATGTCGATTTCACACTGATCGACAACCATCCGGGCAAGGACCACCTGGTGCAGATGGGCCTGGCCGCAGCGGACGGAGTGATCGGCACGGCCGCCCCGGAGTACGACGACATCGACGGCGCGTTGAAGATCAAGCAGTTCGTGGAGTCGGAGGCGGAGAACCTTCACCGTCCCCACCTGGAGTACGTGGCCCTGATCCCTGACCGGGTCCGGTCCAACCTCGGAGGCCACGCCTTCCAACTTGGGGGCCTGGCCGACACCTTCGAGACCGTGTGGGAACCGGAGATCCCGGAGCGATCCGTCATCAAGGACGCCAACGACAACGCCCTCCCTCTGCGTGCCCTGCCCGCGTCCACGCCAAGGAAGGAGATGCTTGCTACCGCAGATCAGCACGCCAAGAACCTGATCAGGTGGCAGGAGTCCGGAGCATGAGCAAGCAGATCAACCGTCAGCGGCCCGGCGACAAGAGCAACAGGAGGCGCCTTGCAGCCTCCAATGAGTCGATCAGGGTCGGCGATGTTCCCCCCGTGGCAGACCCCGCGCCGGAGGTTGTGCCGCCGCAGGAGGAGGCCGCCGCGGCTGAGCCGGTGGCCGTCGAGGAGAGCGAGCCCGCCCCCGCGGACCCCGCACCCCAGACTGACGTGACCGAGAGCGCCGATCGAGCGACCCCCCAACCCGAGGAATCTGTTTCCCCTGAGCCGGAACCGGTCCCGGAGGTTGTGCCGCCGCAGGAGGAGGCCGCCGCGGCTGAGCCGGTGGCCGTCGAGGAGAGCGAGCCCGCCCCCGCGGACCCCGCACCCCAGACCGACGTGACCGAGAGCGCCGCCTCAGAGCCCGTGTCGTTCCTCGGTCGGCCCGAGGAGGTGCGCAAGGCATGGGAATCCTCGGTTCTCTCGGCGCGCAACGAGCCCAAGAAGTGGGCCGCCTACAGCGTGAGCCTGCCTCTGGAGATGTGGGAACGGCTGGAGGCGCGGGTGGAGGCCGACCAACAGCGCTACGGGCTGCCGAGTCTGGCGATGAGCCACTACATCAACACGGCCTTGGCCGGCCTGCCGAAGAATCCGCGCACGGTGGGCACGATCGCCACCGAGTACGTGCAGGCCCTCGGCCTGGTTCCGCCAGCCATGCGCTCCAGTGGCACCCGAGCCCATCACGATGTGCTCGAACGAATGAGGAAGCTGCGCGCGCAGCTGCGCAGAGTGGCCCGCCCGGGTCTTCTCGGGCATCTCCAGGCTGCGGCCGTGTCGGCGCTGCTGGACACGCTGGACGAAGAGGACACCCGCGCATAGCCCGGAGGTCGTTCCCGCCATCGGGAAGGCGTGAGGGGAGGGGAAGGAGCGCCGTCTCCTTCTCCTTCTCTTTCTCCCGCCACGAGCACCGGCCGCTACACGTAGCGCTCTACCCTGGAACCCCCGACTGTAGGGAGCACGGCCATGGCCACGGACCAGGACCCCGAGAGCGTCAACCGCAGAATCGCCCGCCTGCGCAAAGCGTCGGGCCTGACCCAGCAGGAACTGGCGGATCGGACCCAGCTCCAGGGGCCGGGCTACAGCCGCAGCTATCTCGCCCAGGTCGAGCGCGGGCACCGCCTCGCCACCCCCGCCGTCGTGTCGGCCCTCGCGGCCGCGCTCGGCCTCCAGGTCGCCGACCTGTACGGCCAGCCCTACCACGACGCCCTGACCGATGACGGGATCACGACCGTCATCGGCGCCCTGCGCGAGGCTCTGGCCTACGTGGATGTGCCCCCCGACATCTCCCACCCGCGCCCGTTGGAGGCCCTGGAGGCCGACCTCCAGGGCGTCCATGTCTTGTTGCAGCAGACCCGCCACGCCAAGCTTGGCGCTCTCCTGCCCGCGTTGGTCGAGGAGACCACCGTGCATGCGCTGGAGACGGGGAGCGAGCGTGCGTGGAGGGCGTTGCACCGCGCCCAGGTCGCCGCCGTCCGGCTCACCCGCAAACTCGGCTTCGAGGACCTCAGCGAGTTGGCGGCCGAGCGTGCCCGTGCCTCGGCCCTGGCCGCGCAGGATCCGCACCTGGCCGTGATGGTCACACACCGCCGCACTCTGCTGATGATGGCGCGTGCCCAGTGGCGGCCGGCCCTGGCAGCCCTGGCCCACGCCGCCCGCCAGGTCGACCGGGCCCGCCCCGACAGCAGCGAGGTACTTGGCGCCATTCACCTGCGGTCTGCGGTGCTGGCCGCTCGCTCCGGAGACCGCCAGGCCGCGGACGACTTCCTCGCCCAGGCCCAGGAGATGAACGGGCACGCCGCGCGGCATGCTCACCCCCGTGATACCCACGGCACCACATTCACGAGCGGTAACGTCGCAGTGCACCACGCGGCCGTAGCGGTCGAGGTGCGCGATTACGACGCCGCCCTGCGTCGCGACGCCCACGTGACCGGTGAGGTCGCCGCCACGCTCATCCCCGAACGGCACGCGCACCACCACATCGACATGGCCCGCGCCCTGGCCGAGATCGGCAAGCCGCGTGTGGCGCTGGAGCGGCTGGAGCGTGCGGAGCACATCGCGCCGCAGTTGACCCTGTACCACCCCCAGGCCCGCCTGGTCACCCAGCACCTGGTGGACGCCCAGCGCACCCTGCCCGCCCCGCTGCGCCGTATGGCCAGCCGCATGCGCGTCATCTGAGCTGCCCCGAGGATTCGCAGGACCATCCGGCGAGACTGTTTCAGATCATGAAACATTCGCTTGCACCCATGTCCGTAGCGTCATGGCATGGTGCTATCGACCCCTACCCAGCAGTTCCCCCGCACACCGGGCCATCACGATCTGTACCCAGCCGGATGCATGGTGACAAACCCCGAGGCTGTCAGCGGGTGGCGTCTGGCGTGCCGCCGTGCCCCCGCACACGAGGGAGACCACCAGGACGCTCTCGGCCGCCGCTGGCCTGAGACCGCCCGCCAACTCGCCCAGCTGAGCACCGAATACAGCGAGCGCTGGAGTGTGTGGACCAACCCCCGCGGCTGGTACGCCCGCCTGATATCGGACCCGCGGACCGTCCTCCAAGCCTCCAGCGCCGCTCAGCTCGCCCAGACTCTGCGGGAGGCCCAGCGGTGAACCTCCCCCTATGGCCACCCCACATCCCAGCCGTGACCAGCGCCCGCGTGCATGACTACCTGTCGGCGGGAAAGGACAACTTCGCCGCAGATCGGCAGGTGGCGGAGAAGATGCTCACCGCGGACCCCGCCCAGCTGGCCATGGTCGACGCCAGCCGCAGCCGAATCCGCCAGGCCGTGGTGGAGATGGCCACGAGCGGCATCGACCAGTTCGCGGACCTGGGGTGCGGCCTGCCTCGTATGGACCAGCGCGGACTACACGACCTGGTCCAGACCATCACACCCGGCGCTGCGGTGGTCTACATCGACCACGACCTACACGCGGCCGTCACCACCCGAGCCCACTACCGCCACGAGGTCGTGAGCGTGGTCGACGGAGACCTGAGGGACCCCACGAAGCTGTTGAGCGATCCCGAGATAGTGGCCAGGCTGGACCTGCGTCGCCCCATCGGTCTGGTGTGCGCTCTCACCCTGCCCCACCTGCTAGACGATGAGGTAACGGCGCTCTGCGCGGCCCTGGCCGCCGTGGTCCCCCCGCGCAGCCAGATGGTGATCACCCACCCCAGCGGCGCACACGCCCAAGCCGCCGCCGACGCCTACCGCCACGGGACCGCCGAGCACGGGGCCGAGGACTTCGCCGTCGCCCGCAGCCCCTACGTGCTGGAGTCGCTGCTGGAGGGCTGGAGCGCCACGACCACGAGCGAGGCAGTCGGCCCGCTGTCGGATCTGCTGACGGTGACCGCGACGAGGACGTGAGAACGCATGGGCTTCCCCCGACTCCCCCACCGCCTTGCGACCGGTCCCCACCCGGCCCCGATCTTGCGCGTGGACGAGCACACCCTCCGGCGGGTGCACACCGGGCTCACCAGCTTGTTCCACGGCCCGCGGTTGCGCCACCTGGCCATCCTGGCCATCGGGGAGGCCTGGCTCTATGGCTACGACGTGTACCCCGAAGAACTCGGCGCTGGAGCCGGTATCGCCATCGAGCTGTGCCCCCGCTCATCCCGCACTACCGATCGCTCAGGCCGAATCGAACTGGTCGCCGACATCGAGGGGGCACCGCTCCGGTGGCGGTGGTCCGACACCGGCGACGTGCTGCGCACCGCCCCGGAGAACACCGAGGCCCTGGTGGCCGAGATCGACGCCCGTCTGCGCCCCGAGAGCAGAGGGATGAACGCGCCGGACCGTGGGCATGAGGAGGGCCGGACCCACAGAGGATCCGGCCCTTGAAGTGTTGAGTGGGCGTACGGCTACATGGAGGGGGTCGCGCGGAGGAAGGCCACCATCTCCGTCGAGGGGACCGATAGGCACAGGTCCGCGCGGTGCTTGGTGTCGCGCAGGTGGGCATGAGGCCCCGTCCGAGCGATCTCCACGCACTCGCCGCCCTGCGAGCTGTACGAGGACTTGCGGAAGGCCTCATCGGGCGGAGTGGGAATGCTCATGCGTGGTGTCCTTCTGCTGCTAGTGCTCGGATGAAATCTTTGCTGTCGGCCGGGGAGAGGGCGATCCCCCGCACCGTGGCGAACCGTCTCATGGCTGGCGCGACGATGGCAGGATCGACCTCGGTTCGGCTTCCGGTCATCGACTCGTCATATAGCACGGTGTCAGCTGGCGGCCCGTCCAGGTGCAGGATCGTAAAAGCCCCGTGCAAAACGGGATGTGTACCGGCTGAAAACGGTAGCACCTGCACTGTCACGAACGGATCGTCCATCCGATCGAGGATGTGCGCGTACTGCGCGGCCATCACTTGGGGGCCGCCGAACTGGCGGCGGAGGGCGCCCTCATCCACGACGTACTGCGCGGCCAGCGGCCGGTTCCGCTCCCGTTGGAACCGCTGGCGTTCCATGCGCGTCTGGAGCCATTCATCCAGCACGTGTTGTGGCTGGGGCGGGTCGGTACCAGCCAGGTCGGCCCGAGCGTAGTCCTCGGTTTGAAGCCCGGCGGGAACGACCTGTGGGTGGAACTGGTCGAGCGCGGACGCCTGTTTCTCCAGGGGCAGATACCCGTTCAACAGGCGCTGGCGCTCCGGGACTCCACGTCGAGGGAACAGGGCCAGTAGGCCGCCTCCAGCTTCCAAGGCCTGGTCTATCTTCTCCGCGAACCTACGGGTGGGGGGCTGTCGTAGGCGTTCGACCTCCCCGACCGCCTGGCGGGAGTATCCGGCGAGGTCGCCGAGTTCGGTCTGGCTGAGCCCGGCGCCGCGGCGCCGGTCGCGTAGCTCGGTGGCGAATTGGGACAGAGCGAGATCATCAACAACATTTTGCTGTCCTGCCATGCCATGAGTATGACAGGTAAATGCCATAACAGTGCCATGGCATGCCGGAGTTTTGGCTGAATAGATGCCGGACGGTAGTCAGAGTGTGGGGCTGAGTGCATGGTGGGGCCATGGCGCTCTCTGGCATTTACCTGTCATCAGGGTGCGCCCCGACTACAGGAGAGCCGATGTCCCACCGCACCGGACCGGCGCCGCTACCCGGAGGGCGCCCCCGCCGACTCGTCACCTGTTCCCCCGGCTGCACAGGCATCGTCATCGGGCACGAGCCCACCGCCGTCGCCGACGTGCGCCGATGGATCACCCGCGCCACCCGCACCACCCCGCGCCGCTCCCAGGATGTCGCGCTGGTCGCGTCCGAGCTGGCCACCAACGCGATCCGGCACAGCCGGTCCGGCGACCCGGGTGGCCGCGTCCTGGTGGAGATGTTTCACCAGGGGGACTACTACCTGCTGTGCGTCACCGACGATGGCCCCCGCCCCGGAGACGAGGACCAGTACCCGCGGGTGAAGAACACCCCGACCGAGGTCCCCGGAGGTCTGGGGCTTCACATGGTCGACGCCCTCAGCCGCGGCTGGTCCTGGCTGGTCAACACCGACGGCACGGTGACCGTCCAGGCGCGGATCCCCTGCGGGATCGAGCGATGAGCCTGCCCGACCTGGTCCGGTGCTTGACCGCCGCAGCCGTGCGCCCCGCCACCACCGACCACGCCCCCGCGCCGGGCCCGTGCACGCCGGTCCCGTTGCAGGCCCGCCGCCGACACCAAGACCCCCACGTGGACCTGATCGAGCGCGACCACCCCGGATGGGCCGTGCACGCTCTGCCCACCGTCACCCGCGAGGGCACCGACTACGTCGCCACCCATGCTGGCCACACCGTGCGCGCGGACTCCCCCGAAGAGCTGCGCCGACGCATCCACGAGGCCGAGACCGAGCCACTGCCCGCCCTGGTGCGGCGCTACGTCACCTGACCAACCCCAACCCCGTGCCCGCGCCGTCCCGGGCACGGACCCACCCCGCCCCACCTGCCAGGGGCGGCCCCGGCCCGCCGCTGGAGCGGGAACCGGACCAGCGGCCCCCGAACCTCCCTTTCGGGGGCCGCTGCGCACGTCCACCCCGCACGAGGAGACACGATGACCACGACGCCCACCGACCACCGCGCCCTGGCCGCGCACATGATGTTCGGCCAGCGCGAGATAGGCCGCCAGGAAGCCGCCGGACCCGTCGACCACTGGTGTCCCACCGGCGTCCCCGGGTACATGCAGACCGAGGAGTACGCCACCGCTGTCCTAAGGGCCGAAGACACCTACACCGACGACGAGGCCGCCCAGGCCGTGGCCGACCGCATGGTCCGCACCTCGATCCTGCGCACCATCACCGAACAACCGCGCCGGGTCCTGGTCACCCGCGCCGGCATCGAACGGCCCATCCTGACCTCCGCGGCCATGTCACGCCAGTGGGCCCAGCTCGCCGACCTGGCCCGCCTGGACCACGTCGACCTGCGCGTACTGCCCCCTTACGTGCCGGTGTACCCCACCGGATTCCAGATCCTGCACGGAGCCCCCGGCGGCCGCGTGCTGGTGGAGGGCCCCACCGGCGGGTACACCCCACCCGGCGAACCGGCCCAAGTCCAGGGCGCCTACCAGAGCCTGTTCTCCGCCTTGTGGAAGATGTCCAACCCCTACCCCGGATAGACGTAGGAACGACGGCGGCCCCCGAGGAGAACCTCCCGGGGGTCGCCGTCACGTCCTGGCCCTCAGCCGGTGACTGGCACCGTGCCGCCCACCAGATCCCCGCGCCGCGCCGCCTGGTGCAGAGCCTTCAGGAGCGCGCCCGGCTCACGGTCGGCTTGCAGCTCCAGGCCGACGCCGACCAGCAGCACGACCACCCCCAGAGAGCCCGTCACCACCGTGTGCCACTGCGCGTGCTGAAACAGCGGCCCGCTGTAGAACCCGCCCACACCCGGCGCGCTGATCTCGGCGCGGACCTCATCGGGCAGGCGCACCCGCCAGTCCGCCAGCACCGGAGGCGTGGCCGCGATCCGGGCCACCGGGTGCAGGCCGAGCCTGCGCAGCCCCGGTATCAGTAGGTCATCCCCGTCTACGACCCGAGCCCGGACCCCGGGCACCTCGCACACGATGGCTGGCCGGTTGCCGTCCAACCCGGGGATGACGATCGCCTGCGCCGTCATGTCCAGATCCTGCCGCGCCTGGAGCGTTCCCGGCGCCACCTCGCGCACCCGCGAGGGCGAACAGGCCGTGTGTGCGAGTCCGGCCGCGGTCAGCAGGCCGTCACGGCGCACCAGCACCGACGCTGGCGCCTCCGATGTTGCCGACCTCTCGCCGCACATCACGCATTCGTACACGAAGGTGTCTAGCAACATCTGGAGGTACTCAGCAGGCAGCAGGTCCCGCACGTCCGCAGCTACATCAACGTTGGTCACCAGATCACCGTAACGGCAAGGCCTCGCGAGCGCCTGAGGGCAGCGAACCAGCCCCGCCGAGGACCGCGCACGGCTACCCTGGACCCTCAGGGGCCGCCGCGCGGTCCCGCGCCTCGTACCGGCCGCGCCCACGCCGCACCGGACCTGTGAGGGCCAAGCCGTCGCCGACGCAGCGCGCAGAGCCACCCGCATGCATTGGACCAGTCGTGCCGCCGGGAGCGTGGGCACCAGCGGACAGGACAGGATCTCGATGCCCAGCAACAACCGCGCCCGTACCCGAGCGATCCGCCAGCGGATGGCCGCGACCGGCGAGAACTACGCCACGGCCGCCCGCCAGGTCGACGCCCACCACCGGCCCCCCGCACCCGCTCCCGGTGTGCTCGCCGACCCCGTCCGTGCCGGGATCGCCACCGACCAGGGCCCGCGCCCGAACCAGTCCGACGCCGCCGCCGTCGAGTACGCCCCCGACGGCACGTGGGCGGCCGCCCTCATCGACGGCTACGGCTCCCATCCCGGCGTCCCCGCGGCCGCCCGCCGCGCCGCACACACCGCGGCCCGCCTCGGGGCCCGCACCGGATCGGCCGCCGGCGGCCTGCGCGCCGCCGGGAACGAACTCACCGCCACCGACGAGGCCGGGTGGCCCGAACCCGACTGCGTCGGCACGGTCCTGTTGGCCCGCGCCGACGGCCACCTGGACATCGCTTGGACCGGGGACGTGCGCCTGTACGTGCTGGGCTGGTCGCCGCCGTACGGACTGGGCACGTTCGAGCAGGCCACCGTCGATGCCACCGAGGGCCAGCGCATGCGCCAGGCCCGCGCCGACGGCCAGCCTGTCCACGGGGATCCGGCCGAGCACGACCACGAGGTGCTCACCACCCTGGGACGCCTGAACGTGTTCCCCTACGACCTCGGGGAGCGCACCGAGATCCCCCTGTTCGCGGCCATGGTGCTGACCACCGACGGAGTCCATGACGCCCTGGACCACCAGTCCATGGACCGCCTGGTGGCCGAGCACCCCGACCCGCAGGAGTGTGCCCACGCCCTGGTCCAGGCGGCCCGCGCCGCCGACGCCGCAGCCGAGCACGCGGTGGACGACAACGCGAGCGCTGTTGTCCTGCGCGTGCAGAACGGCCCCCGGGCCCAGCGCGCACGCCGCGCCCATGTCAAGCGCCAGGCCGAGCAGGCGCGGCGCCCGTGGGAGGGCATGGAACACGACCTGGACGTCCCCAAGGCCAACGCCCGCCGCGCGGACCACGCCCGCCGGATCCTGCACGAACACGGCTACGGCACCCTGGCCAGGGGCGGCGACGCCGCCGCGGTGGCGGCCGTCGAGCACGCCCGCGGCCAGGACCCCGAGGCGGTGAACGAGGACGTGGCCGAGGCCGCCCGCATCCTTGCCCAGGCGCTGGAGCAGCGCAACCGCCGGTGAACGCGGCGCACTGACCGCGTGTGGGCTGGAGCCGCCTCAGGGCGCACAGGGCGGCTCCAGCCGCGCTCAGGCGTCGAGCCCGGCCAGCACCGGTTGCCCCAGCTCCGCAGGGGCGGCCGGGGCCAGGGAGGCCGCCATCTCCACCAGCCGCTCCCGCGTGGCCCGGCAGTCTCCCAGCGCCCGGTGGCCGCCGCCCAGCCGCTGCCACGTGTAATCGCGGTGGTAGTGGTCCCACTCCCCGTACCACTGCGCGTACCAGGCCATCGCGCACTCCCACCGCGCCGAGCGCTCCAGCGGTGCCCAGTACCGGTCTTCGGCCTCGCGCGGCTCGGGCCCCAGCTCGGCGGCCGCCCGCAGCACCTCCCGCCGCAGCACCGCGGTGTCGAACGCCACGTTGTAGATGATGACCCGGCGCCCCCGCAGCACCGCCCACAGCCGCTCGGCCAGCTCGGCGTAGGTCGGAGCGCCGACCAGGTCGGCGGCGCCGATCCCGTGCACGGCCTGCGCCCCGGGTTCGATCTCGGCGCGGGGGTCGATCAGGGAGTCCAGCAGCACCGCGCCGTGCCGGTCGGTCACGCTGATCTCGACCAGGAACCCGGACAGGTCCGTGGTCTCGGAGTCCAAGAACACGGTGGCCGGATCATCGAGCACCTCCCGTGCCCAGGCCGCAGCCGCCTGCTTGTCGTCGGCGAACTTCTTCGTCCAGAACGCCGCCACGCACGCCGGACACAGGCGCTTGGTCCGGGACAGATCGTTGCGGTCGCCGGCCACCTTCCCGCACCCGGTGCAGGTGCGCGCCGCCAGCTTGCGCCGCTCGGCGGCCGCCGTCTGCGCCTTCGTCGGCGCCCGCTTGGGCACCGCCTCGCGCACGTCGTACAGGTACAGGCGGTCGCGGCCGCGCCGGAAGTGCACCACCCCGCGGATCGGGCCGCCGGGCCGCAGCGGCACCGGCCGGTCCGGGCCGGTCTCGGCGAGCTGGGCGCGGGTGAGCAGGTGCGCCGGGGCTTGCCCCCACCGGTACTCGGGGGCGGCCAGAACCTGGAGCTGGGTGCGGATCGAGGCCCGCGAGCTGCGGGCCCGTTCGACCACGGCGGCCGACCATCGCGCCCCGTCGACGTCCGCGCTCCGGACCAGCCCCGAGCGCACTGCCCGCCGCCACTCCCCCAGGGACATCCCTGCCCGCGCGGCCGCCTGCCCTGGCCCGTAGTCCGCCCGCTCACGGCTTCGTGTCGTGCCCACCGCTTCGCCTCCCGTTCGTGGTCGATGTGCAGCCGACAGTAACCGCCGGGCGCGTACGAAACAAGCCGGTTGGGAAAACTCGATCCCTTGTCTAGCAGGGGTTTCATGGCCCTTACCGGCTCTATTTAAGTCTTCAGACTTTAATGTGATCGAACGCGGTCGCATGCCCGGGTGGGCAGAGGTCATCGGGCCGTGATCGTGACCGCGCCGCGCTCGGTCTGGGGCAGCTGGATCCGCTTCAGCGCCGCTCGGTAGACGTCGCCGGGCGTGAGCACCCCGGTGGCGAGCCGGTCGTACTCGGCCCAGGCGCCGGGGTCGTCGGAGCGGTGCACCAGTTTGGGGTGGGCGTCGCGCCAGGCGATCAGCGCGAGGACCGCCTCGGCCGAGTGCTCCCAGCACCGGGCTACCGTGCGCGGAGGCAGGTCCGCCCGCACGTGGGCGTTGACCACCCCGCGCCAGGCCTGGCCCCGCTCCCCCGAACCGGTTCCGGGCCAGCGCGCCACGGGCACCATCTCCCAGTCCACCGGCGGCATCGGCCCGGTCAGCCAGCCGCGCGCCTCCAGCTCCGCCTCCAGGGCGGCGCCGACCACGGCGGTCGCCGTGGGCCGCACCCCGCCGCCGGCCTTCACCGCGGCCACGAACTCCCGGCGCACCTTGCGCCGACGACGCAGCTCCGCGGGGGGAACGTCGACGTGTTCGGCGTCGGGGCCGGTCGGCCACCCCTCTGCTTTGAGGTGGCGCCGCATCCGGTCACCGACCAGGCGGCGCAACCTTGCCCGCTCGGACTGCCAGGCCGCGCGCACGTGGTCGGCGTCGGCTGTGCAGGTGCGGATCTTGATAGGGCTGGTCTCCATCAGGCCATCCTGGCATGAAAAGAAGTCTTCAGACTTAAATCAGCCTGTCAGCGATTTGGATCTACGTCGTAAAGCATCGCGCAGAGCTCAAAATGCCCTGGCCAGGTATTTTTGTTTACACATCGACAGCATCTGTCCACGTCAGGATGCGCGCACG